>NZ_RZPW01000228.1:0-8273 GCF_003998455.1 Mesorhizobium sp. M7A.F.Ca.CA.001.08.2.1
AAGACACGGTGCGCATCCTGCGCGCCTACCATGTGCGGCTCGCCGAAACGTCCGACCCGGACATGCCGCTGCTCGCCGACATCAGGGATTATCTCGAACCTTTCGGCATCGACGTCGAGACGGCGATCCCGTCAGGGCTGATCGGCACGCTGGATAGCGCGGTCTACAGCGCCGGGCAGATTCGCGACCGCTTCTCGCCCGATGGCTGGCTGGCGCTGAAGGACCTGTCGAAAACCATCCATCAGTTCGCAACGACGGTCGCGCCCGGCGACGACGCGACCCGGGCGATGACAGTCATCCTGCGTAAGCTCGCCGGCTTTTCCGGTCTGCTGCACGAAAACATGTACCGCTTCGCCGGTTGGCGCTTCCTCGAGATCGGCCGCCGGCTGGAGCGCGGCATCCAGATCTCCCGCA
Organism: Mesorhizobium sp. M7A.F.Ca.CA.001.08.2.1; assembly: GCF_003998455.1. Classification (NCBI taxonomy): domain Bacteria; kingdom Pseudomonadati; phylum Pseudomonadota; class Alphaproteobacteria; order Hyphomicrobiales; family Phyllobacteriaceae; genus Mesorhizobium; species Mesorhizobium sp. M7A.F.Ca.CA.001.08.2.1. Next base: position 415 of record NZ_RZPW01000228.1, read on the forward strand.
CGCTGTCGCGGCTGACCAGCGCCAAGGCGCCGGACGGCGCGCTCGACATGATGCTGGAGATCGGCGACAGCGTGATGACCCATCGCCGCCAATATCCGGTGCAGGCCGGCCGGCGCACGGTGATCGACCTGCTGGCGCTCGATCCGCTTAACCCGCGCTCCATCCTGTTCCAGCTCGAAAGGCTGAAGGCCGAAATCGGCCTGTTGCCGTCGCTCGGCGGGGAGGGGCAAATGTCGCCGGCGGCGAAGGAAATCCTGCAGCTCAACACCCAGATCGCCATCAAGGAGCCTTCGGATATGACGGCAAAGGCGCTGGACGAGCTCGCTCACGAAATCGGCGGCCTCTACAACAGCCTCGCCAAAGCCTATTTCGGATAAATCATGCTCTACGATATCAGGCTTCATCTCCACTATGATTACGCTTCCGCTGCCGGCGGCGGTCGTCATCAGGTGCGCGTGCTGCCGTCGACGATATCAGGCGTGCAGCGCGTCATCGCCGCATCACTGTCCTTTGCGCCGGCGCCCAACGAGCGTTCCGACTTTTCCGATTTCTTCGGCAACAACGTCACCTCGATCGCCTTTCGCGATGCGCATGATGCGCTCGACATCAGGATGAGCGCCCGCGTGTCGGTGTCTCGGCCCGAGCCCGGGCTCGACGTGTCGCCCGATATCGCCCGGCTCAGGCAGGAGCTCGCCGCGGTGCGGTCTCTGGCACCTGATGCACCGCACCATTTCCTGACGGCCAGCACCCATGCCGGCATCGACGATGCGATCACCGCCTACGCACGCAGCAGCATCGCCGGTTCCGCCGCCAGCACGGCCATGAACCTGTGCCATCGCATTCATCGTGATTTCACCTATGACGGCGAGGCGACGACGGTGCGGACCCGGGCCAGCGATGCCTTCAGGCTGAAGCGCGGTGTCTGCCAGGACTTTTCGCATATCATGATCGCCGGCCTGCGCGGGCTCGGCATTCCCGCTGGCTATGTCAGCGGCTTCCTGCGCACCATCCCGCCGAAGGGCAAGCCCCGGCTGGAAGGCGCCGATGCCATGCATGCCTGGGTCAAGGTCTGGTGCGGGCGCGACGCAGGCTGGCAGGAATTCGATCCGACCAACGGCATGCGGGCCAGCAACGACCATATCACCGTCGGCTACGGCCGCGACTATTCGGACGTAGCGCCGATCGTCGGCGTGCTCAAGACCACGGGGGGACAGGTCGGCGAGCAGGCTGTCGATGTCATTCCGGTTGTGCTCGAGAAAGCCTGAAGGCAGGCTCGACACCGTTTTCGGACGGCGCTTGGAACCAGCGGTCGGCCAGTGGCTTATCTACGGAATTCGTGTGGAGCCGACATGTTGCAGAAATCCGGAATGTCGCCCGGCCGACCGGCTGGCGAGGACGCTGTATCGCCAGATGGCGTGTTCAAAAACGGGGCACAAAGCTCGGCCGATCATGCGTCGCTTAGTTATGTCAGCGATGCCGAGCCTGGTATCCGGCGGCTGAAGACAGGCAAGGGGTTTTCCTACAAGGGACCGGACGGACGGACGGTTTCGGACGCCACCAAGGCCCGCATCGAGGCGATCGTCATTCCGCCGGCCTGGACGGATGTGTGGATTTCGCCCGACGCGGACGGCCATATCCAGGCAACCGGCAGGGACCAGCGCGGACGCAAGCAATATCGTTATCATCCGCAATGGGCCGAAGAGCGCGATGGTGCCAAATATTCGAGCCTTGTCGCATTCGCCGAGAGCCTGCCGGACCTGCGGCACAGGGTCGATAGCGATCTGCGCCGTCGTGGCTTGCCGTTCGAGCGGGTCGTCGCCGCGGTCGTCTGGCTGCTCGACAACACGATGATCCGCGTCGGCAATGCCGCCTACGCCCGCGACAACAAGAGTTTCGGGCTGACCACGTTGCGCGACCGGCATGTCGATATTGTCGGTTCAAGCCTGCGCTTTGCCTTCAAGGGCAAGTCGGGCAAGGAGTGGAAGCTGAAGCTGGCCGACCGCCGCATCGCCAGGATTGTGCGTGGCGCGCAGGACCTGCCAGGCCAGAAGCTGTTCCAGTATCTCGATGAGGATGGCGACAGGCGGCCGGTCCGCTCCGAGGACGTCAACCGCTATATCCGTGAGGCGGTCGGTGACGCCTTCAGTTCGAAGCATTTCCGCACCTGGGGCGGCACCATTCACGCCGCGTCGCTGTTTGCGCAAACGGAACTGCCGCAAAGCCAGACGCAGCGAAACAGGGCGATGAACAGCGTCATCGACAAGGTTGCCGAGCGGCTGGGCAATACGCGTGCCGTCTGCCGCAAATGCTATATCCATCCGCGGGTCTTCGAAGCGTGGTCCGAGGGACGGTTGCTGGATGAAATGGCGCAGGCCAACAAGCGCAAACGGGCGATTGCCGGTCTCGATGACGAGGAAGCTCTCGTGTTGCGATGGCTGAAACTGGGAGAAAGCTGACCGACGCGGCCGACGGTGGCCAAATCCGTCACATCTGGATTTTTTTATCGACGTCATGTCGGGATCGGTCTTACTGTTTCGTCCTTTGACAGAGAAAAGGACCAGCCATGCTCTACGCAATCCTCTGCTATGCCTCCGAAGATGTCGTCTGCTCCTGGAGCAAGGCACAGGACGACGAGGTCATGGCCAATCTCCTCGACGTTCAGGACAAGTACGCCAAGGCTGGTCGGCTCGGCCCGGTGGCACGGCTTCTGCCGACCACGGCCGCGACGACGTTGAGGAAGGTCAAAGGCGAATCGGTCGTCATCGACGGGCCGTTCGCCGAGACCAAGGAACAGTTTCTCGGCTTCTACACGCTCGAATGCGCCGATCTCGACGAGGCGGTGGAGTTCGCCCGCGAGCTTTCCGAGGTCAACCCGAGCGGCGGCTCCTATGAAATCCGGCCGGTTTCGGTCTTCAACCCAACAACGGTTTCCGCATGACCGAAATGGCCTGGATCAGCTCCGCGATCAGCGCCGCCCGCCCGCAGGCGATGGGCGCGCTGCTGCGTTATTTCCGCGATCTCGATACGGCGGAGGAAGCTTTCCAGGACGCGTGCCTCAGGGCGTTGAAGAACTGGCCGCAGAACGGGCCGCCGCGCGACCCGGCGGCCTGGCTGATCTTCGTCGGCCGCAACAGCGGCATCGATGCGGTGCGCAAGCGCGCCAAGCAGGCGCCGATGCCGGATGAAGACCAGGTTTCCGATCTGGAAGACGCCGAGAGCGATATCGCCGAGCGGCTGGACGGGGCGCACTACCGCGACGACATATTGCGGCTGCTGTTCATCTGCTGCCATCCCGATCTGCCGGCAACGCAGCAGATCGCGGTGGCGCTGCGCATCGTCTCCGGTCTCACGGTCAAGCAGATCGCGCGCGCCTTCCTGGTTGGCGAAAGCGCCATGGAGCAGCGCATCACTCGCGCCAAGGCGCGCATTGCGGACGCCGGCGTGCCGTTCGAGACGCCTGGCGCGGTCGAGCGCTCGGAACGGCTCGCCGCCGTCGCCGCCATGGTCTACCTGGTCTTCAACGAGGGCTATTCGACCAACAGCGGCGAGGCGCCGGCGCGCGCGCCGCTGTGCGAGGAGGCGATCCGGCTGGCACGGCTGTTGCTGCGGCTGTTCCAGACCGAGCCGGAGATCATGGGGCTGACGGCGCTGTTGCTTCTGCAGCATGCGCGCGCACCGGCCCGTTTCGACGAGAGTGGCGAGATCGTGCTGCTCGAAGACCAGGATCGCAGCCTGTGGAGCCGCAAGATGATCGATGAGGGGCTGGCACTGGTCGACAAGGCGCTGCGCCATCGCAAGCCCGGCCCTTACCAGGTGCAGGCGGCGATTGCCGCGCTGCATGCGCGGGCCGAAAAGGCCGAGGATACGGACTGGAACGAGATCGACCTGCTCTACCGCTTGCTGGAGCAGATGCAGCCGTCGCCGGTGGTCACGCTCAACCGGGCCGTCGCGGTCTCGAAGGTGCGTGGACCGGGGGAGGCGCTGGCCATGATCGAGCCGCTGGAAGAACGGCTTTCCGGCTATTTCCACTTTTTCGGGCTCAAGGGGGGCCTCTTGATGCAGCTCGACCGGGGCGACGAGGCGCGCGTCGCCTTCGACCGGGCCATAGCGCTTGCGAACACGGCGGCAGAGGCTGCCCATATCCGCATGCATATCGACCGGTTGATCAAGGACGGTGCGGTGCGCCCGCCGGCGAAAAAGGCAAACTGAGCGTCACCTCCCCATCTGGCTCAATCGTGTAGTTTGGGCTTGGACCATGCCGGGGTGGCGATTTTCCCCTGAAACGAGTAATGCCACGCCATGACTGCGCCTGAAGTGCCTTTCGGCACACGGGCGACACGGCGAAGGCTTAACCCAGCGCCATATGATGGCGACGGGATCTGAAAGGAACCAGAATGACGATAGGCAAGGAAACGACCGAACTGCTGGCGAAACTGGGCGTGGCCAAGGAAGCGCTCGTCGGCGGCGACCTGATCGTGCGCAGCCCGGTGACGGGCGAGCAGATCGCGGCGCTGAAGACGATCTCGCCGGCTGACGCGGCCAAGGTGATCGATGCCGCGCACAAGGCCTTCCAGGCCTGGCGCATGGTGCCGGGCCCGCGGCGTGGCGAACTGGTGCGGCTGCTCGGCGAGGAACTGCGCGCGCACAAGGCCGAGCTTGGCCGGCTGGTGTCGATCGAGGTCGGCAAGATCCCGTCCGAGGGGCTCGGCGAAGTGCAGGAGATGATCGACATCTGCGATTTCGCCGTAGGCCTCTCCCGGCAGTTGTACGGCCTGACCATCGCCACCGAGCGCCCGGGCCATCGGATGATGGAAACCTGGCATCCGCTCGGCGTCGTCGGCGTCATTTCCGCCTTCAATTTCCCGGTCGCTGTGTGGTCCTGGAATGCCGCCCTGGCGCTTGTTTGCGGTGACGCGGTGGTGTGGAAGCCGTCGGAAAAGACGCCGCTGACCGCACTTGCCTGCGAGGCCATCTTCAAGCGTGCGGTCAAGCGCTTCGGCGCGGACGCACCTGATGGCCTGGCGCCGGTGCTGATCGGCGACCGCGCCGTCGGCGAGATCCTGGTCGATCACCCCAAAGTGCCGTTGGTTTCGGCGACCGGCTCGACCCGCATGGGCCGCGACGTCGGCCCGCGGCTGGCCAAGCGCTTTGCCCGCGCAGTGCTCGAACTCGGTGGCAACAATGCCGGCATCGTCTGCCCGAGCGCCGATCTCGACATGGCGCTGCGCGCGATTGCCTTTGGAGCAATGGGCACGGCGGGCCAGCGTTGCACGACGCTGCGGCGCCTGTTCGTGCATGACAGCGTCTACGACGCCCTGGTTCCGCGCCTCAAGAAGGCTTACGAGAGTGTGTCTGTCGGCAATCCGCTGGAGACCTCCTCGCTGGTCGGGCCACTGATCGACAAGGCGGCATACGAGGCCATGCAGAAGGCGCTGAAGGAAGCCGCCGCCCATGGCGGCAAGGTGACCGGCGGCACGCGGGTCGAGGACGGGCACCCGGATGCCTATTACGTGCACCCGGCGCTGGTCGAGATGCCCAAGCAGGTGGCCCCTGTCACGGAAGAGACCTTCGCGCCGATCCTCTATGTGATGAAATATTCGGATTTCGACGCCGTGCTCGACGAGCACAATGCCGTGGGCGCAGGCCTGTCGTCGTCGATCTTCACCCGCGACCTGCAGGAATCCGAGCGTTTCCTGGGTGTCGACGGATCGGATTGCGGCATTGCCAATGTCAACATCGGTACCTCGGGCGCTGAGATCGGCGGTGCCTTTGGCGGCGAAAAGGAAACCGGCGGCGGCCGCGAGAGCGGCTCCGACGCATGGAAGGCCTATATGCGGCGCGCCACCAACACGGTGAACTATTCCAAGGCGCTGCCGCTCGCCCAGGGCGTGTCGTTCGACATCGACTGAGAACTTCGGGATTTTGATCGCCCGCATTGAAAGGCATCCCCGTTACGGGGATGCCGCACCGATCAGCTTCCAGCCGGCGGAAAACAGGCATTGAAAGCGGTGTCGACGATGGCCAGTTTGGCCGCCTGGACTGTCATGTATTCCTGGTAGAATGTATTCGACACCCACATCACCGAATGGCCGCGCTGGCCGAGCCAGCCGATGCTGCCGAGATTCTCGGCAGCGCGCAGCTTGCGGGCCAGATGTGTCCGCGAGAGCTTGAGCCATTTGGCGAAATCTCCGATCGAAACCACGCTGGTCGGAATCTGGTCCAGGCCGGCGTGATCGGGGTCGATGCCCGACATCAGCCAGTCCATGACGATGCCGCCATTGTTGAGCCAGATGAACAGGGAAAAGGTCTGGTTGGGTTCGCGCACCGGCTTGGAGGCAAGCAGGCCGTCCGCCACCAGAGGCTGCAGCCCGGCAACCATCTCGGGGTGTTCGAGGAACCTGGCCAAGCGGTCAGCGCCGTCGAGGCGATCCAGCGTCCGCAGATGGGCAAGGACCCAGCCGGTAAAGGTCTGCACGGTTGCCGCCGTCGGCTGCAAAGGGTGCGTACGGCCGTCGCCACCCGACACATACTCGGCGATGTGGTAGTGCAGCATCTCCTTGATGAAAGCGTCCGCCGTGTTGCGGCTGGCGACCGCATGCTGGTGCACGAACTCGATGAACCGCGATACCGTCAGTTCCTTGCGGCGGTCGTGCGGATCGCGCCTGAAATGCATGGCGAGGCCGACATGACCCATCAGCCAACGCTGCTGCGTGGCGAAAATGGAAGCCAGGCGAGGGCTCTCCTCATAGATTCGGATCAGCGCCAGGGACTGTTCCTGAACGTAGCGATGCAACGCCGGATGGCCGGCAATATCTTCCAATTTCAGCGCCATCCTCCTGGTGTTCCGGTTCAACTCAAAAAGCCGAGTTGCGCTCCACATTTTTCAGCCTTCCACGGCTGTGTCCAGAGGCACCAAATGCGAAGAGCAAGCCCAACCCGAACACGGGTCGGGCAACGACCGGTGCATGGTGGGATCGGCTAGCCGATTGCCATGCCCTGGGAAGCGCGCCGGTGATCTGCGGCTTGACGGGGATGGTGGAGAGTGAGTTACCGTGCCAAGCGCAATCGCGACAAGATCAGCCAGGTAATCCAGCTGCGCGAACCGCGCCGCGCGTCAGTCGTCTGCAGGGGCATTTCCAACTGGTCGATGGCGGCATCTCTCGCCACCATACGCGATGAAACCGGCCGGCTTTCGCCGGCCGGTTGGTTCGATCGGGATCAGCCGCAGACGCGAACCTCTTCGATCACCCTGTGGTGGTGGCGCCAGTGCTTGACCAGTTCGATATGGCAGCGATGATGCCGGTGGTGGCGGCGATATTCGCCGTACCGGTATTCGCCATCGTCATACTGAACGTTCCGGTCGCCATCATACTGATTGTCGGAATAGCGATCGCGGTGATGACGGCGAATAACGATCCCACTGTCGGAATCGTCGTCCGGCAAATATCGATCGTCGTCGGACTGGATGGTCACGCTTGCCGCTCGCGTCGGCGCAGTGATCGCCGCTGTCGCGGCCAATGCCAACAGGGAAGCCAGAATCAACTTCTTCATCTCGTCCTCCTACACGTTCAAGACATGGTAACTCGCGGAAGAACTGGGCGTTCCGACTAATTTTACACTCTTTGCGACGCGGGAGACATCAAGGCGTTATCGTCCACCCGCTCCAGGCGCACGAAAGCCGTCAGCGGCAGGTGGTCGGAGGCAACGCGTGAAAGCGGCGTGTCATGCGCGTCGATGGCGGCAATCATGCCATGCCGGTTGGCCATGATCCGGTCGAGCGCCAGCAGCGGCAGGTTCGACGGGAAGGTGGGGACCGCCGGCGGCTGCGGGCCGAACGTCGCATGCAGCGTGTTGAGAGC
>NZ_RZPW01000229.1:0-8317 GCF_003998455.1 Mesorhizobium sp. M7A.F.Ca.CA.001.08.2.1
CTCTAAGGCAGCCGAGCCGTTCAGGCCCGGCTGATCTCCTCGAGATACCAGCCGATGTAGCGCAGTTCGTTATATTCCATCGGCGCGATAGGTCCGGGCACGAAATAGTGCGAGCGCACGCCGCGCGCAGTGTGCTCGATGATCTTCTTGTCCTCTTCGGTGGTGATCTTCCACAGCCAGGTCAGCTTCTCCAGATCGTAATCCTGGCCCTCGACCGTGTCGCCGCGCACCAGCCAGATCAGTTCCATCTCGCAGGTGCCAGCCGTTTTCGGGATGAAGCGGTAGATCATGCCGTGATCGGGATAGCATACGAGGAAGGTCGTGCCGCCGAGATGGATGGAAGTGACGCCACCGTCATAGTCGGAGAAGCGTCCCATCAGCGGGGCCACCGGCGATCCATCCTGGCTGCCGCTCGAAACGCCGTCATAGAGCGCATAGCGGAAGGTGTGGATTGCTTCCTGACCGGCCGCCGAGTTCTGCCAGCGGTTGGCGCTGCCGATCTCGATGCCGAGCGCGCAGGTGCGTTGCTCCATCGCCGCATTGAGCTGCTCGATCATTTCTGCCGGCTTTTCCAGCGCATGCGTCTGCGAATATTCCGGATGCGCCGGCCCGCAATGGTAACATTCGACATAGTTCTCGACGGCGAGCTTCCAGTTGGCGTCGAGCGGGTAGGACTGACGATACGCAACCTTGGCGTCGCCCCAGCCATACTGGCCGCAGCTCGTTCGCAGCGACTGTTCGATCGGATCGAAATCGAGCGGCGTCTCGGCGAAGGAAATGAAGACCAGACCGGATGCGACGCGGACATGAAGCTTCTTCAGCCCGTGCGCCGTGCGGTCGAAATCCTTCGGCATCAGGCGGGCAGCGCGCAACGATCCGTCATTGGAATAGGTCCAGGCGTGGTAGGGGCACACGAACATCTTCGCGTTGCCCTTCTGCTTGGTGCAGACCTCGGCGCCGCGGTGGCGACAGACGTTGAGCATGGCATGCACGGTGCCATCCATGCCGCGTGTCAGGATGACCGCCTCGTCGCCTAGTTTGAACAGCTCGAAATCGCCGGGGTTCGGGATAACGCTGGCGTGGGCCAGGCAATGCCAGTGGCGGCGAAAGACCCGTTCCATGTCGCGTTCGAAGATCGCCGGGTCATGATAGAAGGCACGCACCAGGCCGTGGCCTGGCCGATGAGATGCCACCAGCCGATCGATCGCGTCGCCGTCGGTGGGGGCTTGCTGGATAGGATGCACACTCATTTGTCGTTCTGCCCGATGGTTGGTCGTGTATGGCTGTATGGCTGCACGAGACTTGTCTCCGGTCAGCCGCCCATATGCGTGCGCGGCAGGTGGATCAGGTTGCCGAAACGGGCACGCAATCTGTCGTCGACCTGTTTTGGCACATGGCGCGGAAATCGTTCGGCAAGAATGCGCTTCTTCTCGGTGATCGCACGCAGCAATATATCAGGCCGGCCTTTTTCGTTCCATTCCTTCGGCGAGGAACGATCGCCGAGGGCAGGATAGAAGTGCTCGGTCTGCATCAGCTTGAGCGTTTGTTCGTTGTCGAGATAGTGGCCCGGACCCTTGAGGCAGACCTCCGCGATGCTGTCGATCGACAGGGCTTCGTCAGTCACGTCGATGCCACGCGCGCAGCCCAGGCAATGACCGAGCATGTCGTTGTCGATGACCAGGCTCTCCAGGCAGAAGCCGAGCAGCGAGGCATGCATGCCGGCCGCCTCATAGACCAGGTTGAGGCCGGAGAGGCCGGCCATCACATTGGTGATGCCCTTTTCGTAGCCGGACTGAATATCGGGCAATTTCGAATCCGTCATGCCGGCGGCGGAGCCACCGGGCAGGTCGTAGAATTGCGCCATCTGGGCACAGGCCGCCGTTGCCACCGACTGCTCGGCCGACCCGCCGGCCATGGCGCCGGTGCGCAGGTCGGACATGAACGGCCATGCGCCGAAGATCGCCGGATGGCCGGGCTTGAGCGCGTTGACATAGACCAGGCCGGCCAGCACTTCGGCCACTGCCTGCACGACGGCGCCGGCCATCGCCGCGGGTGCCGTCGTGCCCGACTGGCCGGTCGACAGCAGCAGGATCGGGATGCCGCCTTCGACGCAGGCCTCGAGCACGCCGCAGGCATCCTCGGCGAACCTCATCGGCGGCACGACGAATGAATTGGAGTTGGAAACGAATGGCCGGGCGCGGAAATTCTCCTCGCCTCCGGCGATGGCGTACAGCATTTCAAGTGCAGGCTTCACGTTCTCACGCACCGTGAAGGATGTTCCGACGTGCTTCGATGTTCCCATCACACAGGCATAAAGCGTGTTGAAATCCATCTCGAGCGGATCGGCGATGTCGCGCGCCACCATCGGCCGCTGGAAGAAATGAATGTTGTCCAGCCCGTCGACGATGCGGGCGGCATCATAAATATCCTGCAGCTTGGATTCGCGGTACTCACGCTTCTCCAGATCCACCAGGTGCACGGCGATGCCTGCCGTGCCGTAGTGCACGCGCTTGCCCTGGACCACCATGTCGTGCCTGGGGTCCTGGCCATGAAGCGTGAAATGTCGTGCCGCCCGCTTGATGGTGTCGAGCACGAGCGCGCGCGGAAAGCGGACCCGGCCATCGTCGCCATGGATCGCCCCCACCTTGGTCAGTACCTTTATGCAGGAAGGAATGGCGTTGGCGAAACCCACTGTCTCCAGAAGCGTCAGCACGCCTTCGTGGATACGCTCGCGGTCATCCCCGCGAAGCGGCCCGTAGCCGCCGCCCTCGATGGCCTTGTGCTGTGGTCTGGTATCCTCCACCAGGGGAGATGATCGCATGGCATGTCCTGTTTCGCGAAGACCGGAGCGTTGTGGACGACGGTTCGCCGGCGTGTCCTGCTGTTCGACAGCCACTGGCATGGAGCACTCCAACTTCGTCGGCAGGAACTCGTGGCGGTTGGTCCACCATCGGCCTGCTTCTTCCCCTGATGACGCCGACTATGCCGCCGGCACTGGCCCATCCTATGGGCCAGCTGGCTCAGTTCCATGTGCCAGAACTAAAATACCGGAGCCGCTGCGAGCGGCTCCGGTCACGAGAGGTCGATGATGGATCAGGCGGCCGCGGGTCTGCGTCCGGCGGCCGTGGCCAGTTCGCGGATGCCTGGCTCGATGTGCTGTAGCGCGATCGACGAGATGCCCAGCCGCATGAAACGCGAAGGCTTTTCAGTGCGATCGAAGAAGCGGTCGCCTGGCTCGATGATGACGCTGCGCGAGGCCGCTGCCTCGGCAAGCCCGCGCGAATCGGTGCCGCGCGGCCCTTCGAGCCACAGCGACGTACCGCCGGCCGAATCGGTCGAACGCCATTCCGGCAGGAAGGCGGAAATCGCATGGACCAGCCGCTTGCGCCGCTCGTCGAAGGCTGACGACAGCCGCCGCACCAGCGCCTCGTGGTGGCCGAGCGACAGGAACAGTGCGACGGCGCGCTGATTGTTGGCCGGCGGATGACGCAGCATGAAGCGGCGCAGCGCCCGGAGCTCCGCGATCAGTCCGGCGGACGCCACGATGTAGCCGAGCCGCAGGCCGGGAGCCAGCGTCTTGGACATAGAGCCGACATAGACCACGCGGCCGGAACGATCGAGGCTCTTCAGCGCTTGCTGCGGTGCCTCGTCGAGAAGCTGGCTGTCATAGCCGTCCTCGATGATGATCTGGTTGTAGCGGTTGGCGCGCGCCAGAAGATCCTGCCGCCGTTCCGCCGACAACGGCACCATGGTCGGGCAATGATGGCTGGGCGTGACGAAGACGAAGCCGGAATCATTGGGAATAGAAGCAGTTACGATGCCGGACTGGTCGACCGGCACCGGCTGTATCTCTGCGCCCGCAAGGCGGAAGATCGAGCGCGCGTCGGGGTAACCGGGGTCCTCCATCGCCACCTTGGAGCCCTTGGACATCAGCAGCGTCGCCAGCATGTAGAGCGCGTTCTGGGCGCCCAGCGTGACGATGATCTCGTCGGGATTGGCGAAGATGCCGCGCCGGGGCAGGAGCCGCGCCTGGATCTGCTCGATCAGCAGCGGATCGTCACGGTCGACCATGTCGGATGCCCAGTTGCGGATTTCCAGCACGGCAAGCGCCATGCGGTTGCACTCGCGCCATTCAGCGGTCGGGAACAGCGCCGGGTCGAACTGCCCGTAGACGAAAGGATAGGACGACTTGATCCAGTTCTCGTGCTTGGCCGGCGGCGGCATGTCGCTTGCGGCGATCTTGCGGCGTGCCTTCCAGTCGATCTCATTGGCCTGGTCGGGCGCCTTCTGGTGCGGCTTGGCCGGTGTCGCCAGCACATCGGGATTGACGAAATGGCCACGCCGTTCGCGCGCCACCAGGAAACCCTGGTCGACGAGCTGCTGGAACGCCAGCACCACGGTTCCGCGCGCCACGCCGAGTTTTTCGGCCAGGATGCGGCAGGAAGGGAGCGGCATCGAAGCGGCGATCTGGCGGTCGAGAATGGCGGCTACGATGGCCTGGCGGATCTGCGCCTGCAGGGTTTGGCCGGATTCGGCCGAAATCCGGAACAGGCCGGACCATATCGCCGTGTCGTTTCGCTGTGGCATGGGAGATTTCCTCGATGGCCAGCCTTTTTCGTTTGGCTGGACCAGCCGAACGTAACCGTGGCACAAGGGGTTGCGCCAATCAATTTTTCTGATCGTTGGGATTTATGCCAGTGATCCTTCACGTCCTTTTGATGCCGCGTTGCGGCATCGTGGGCTGACGCGGCGCTTCATCCCGGCGATGACATCGTGCGTCGTGGCGGCATGAGGGTGTGCGTCATCGCTGCGCATTGATACGGGTGGAGTTCGGCCCGATAGATTGTCGCGACGACACGCGCCGGAAACATCCGGTCCGTAATGATGGCTCGAGGTCTCGGAGTTTGGCAGTGGATCAATCGTCCTTTCAAAAACAGCTCGCCGCCTTGCGCGACCACCGCGCGGCGGCGCCCGCCAGCATGCGCCAGGCGTTCGCCGCCGATCCCAAGCGGTTCGTGGAATTCTCCGCCACCGACGGCGATCTGCTGCTCGACTGGTCGAAATGCGCGGTCGACGCGACCACCATGGAGCTGCTGGAAAAGGTCGCCCAGGCCGCCGATCTCGAAGGCCGCCGCGCCGCCATGTTCGCCGGCAAGAAGATCAACGTCACCGAGGACCGTGCCGTGCTGCACACGGCGCTGCGCAACCTGACCGGCAAGGGCGTCACCGTCGATGGCCAGGACGTCAAGGCGGACGTCATCGCCGTGCTCGACGCCATGGGCGCCTTTGCCGATGCCGTGCGCTCGGGCAAGGCGGCCGGCGCCACCGGCAAGAAGATCACCGACATCGTCAACATCGGCATCGGCGGTTCCGATCTCGGCCCGGCCATGGCGACGCTGGCGCTGGCGCCCTATCATCACGGGCCGCGCGCGCATTACGTCTCCAACATAGACGGCGCCCATATCCACGACACGCTGAAAGGCCTCTCCGCCGAGACCACGCTTTTCATCATCGCTTCCAAGACCTTCACCACCGTCGAGACGATGACCAATGCGCAGACGGCGCGCGACTGGGTGCAGAAGGCGCTCGGCAAGGAAGCGGTCGGCAAGCATTTCGCCGCCGTCTCGACCGCGCTCGACCTGGTGGCCAAGTTCGGCATCGCGCCCGATCGCGTCTTCGGCTTCTGGGACTGGGTCGGTGGCCGCTATTCGCTCTGGGGCGCCATCGGCCTGCCGGTGATGATCGCTGTCGGCCCGCGGAATTTTCGCGCCTTCCTTGATGGCGCGCATGAGATGGACGAGCATTTCCGCACCGCGCCGGTGCAGGAGAACCTGCCGGTGCTGCTGGGACTGGTCGGCTGGTGGCATCGCGTGATCTGCGGTTACCCGGCGCGCGCCGTCATCCCTTACGACCAGCGCCTGTCCAGGCTGCCGGCCTATTTGCAGCAGCTTGACATGGAATCGAACGGCAAGAGCGTCACCCTCGAAGGCACGGCCGTGACGACGCCGACCGGACCGCTGGTCTGGGGTGAGCCCGGCACCAACGGCCAGCATGCCTTCTTCCAGCTGCTGCACCAGGGCACCGATTTCATTCCGGTCGAGTTCCTTGCCGCGGCCATCGGTCACGAGCCCGATCTCAAGCACCAGCATGGTCTGCTGCTCGCCAACTGCCTGGCGCAGTCGGAAGCGCTGATGAAGGGCCGCACGCTGGAGGAGGCGCGCGCCCAGATGCTGGCCAAGGGCATGAAGCCGGCCGAGGTCGACAAGATCGCGCCGCACCGCGTCTTCTCGGGTAACCGTCCCTCGATCACCATCCTCTACAGAAAGCTCGACCCGCGCACCTTCGGCCGGCTGATCGCGCTCTACGAGCACCGCGTCTTCGTCGAGGGCACGCTGTTCAACATCAACTCCTTCGACCAATGGGGCGTCGAACTCGGCAAGGAACTGGCCACCGGCCTGTTGCCTGTCGTGGAGGGCAAGGAAAGTGCCGCCAATCGGGATGCATCGACCGCTGGCCTTGTGGGATTCATCCAGCATTTGCGTGGCTCGGAGTGAAAAGCTTGGCAGACATCAAGGGAATATTGTTCGACAAGGACGGCACGCTTGTCGACTTCAACGCCACCTGGCTCGGCGTTGCCGACTTCATGGCCATGGATGCGTCGGAAGGCGATCGCTGGAAAGCCGACAGGCTGCTGGCCGCTGCCGGCTTCGATTTCGCCAACAAGCGTTTCAAGCCGGACTCCATCTTTGCCTCCGGCACCAATCTCGACGTCGTCGAATTGTGGTTCCCACGCCTGTCCAACGAGGATCAGATGCTTGCGGTTGCCCGCTTCAACGAGATCACCTCCGTACAGGGCTCGGCGATGGCTGTGGCGCTGCCGGGCATCGTCGATACGCTGACGGCACTGCACAGGAAATCCTACCGGCTTGGCGTCGCCACCAACGATTCGACCAGCGGCGCGGAAAAGACGCTGGTCACGCTCGGCGTCGCTCAATTGTTCGACGCGGCCTATGGCTACGACGCGGTGGCCAATCCGAAGCCCGCCCCCGACACCATCCAGGCCTTCAGCGATCTCACCGGCCTCAAACCGGTGGAAATCGCCATGGTCGGCGACAACAGGCACGACCTCGAAATGGCACGAGCCGGCGGCTGCGGGCTGGCGGTCGGCGTGCTCTCCGGCACTGGGACCCGCGAATCGCTGGCCGGCATTGCCGACGTTGTCCTGGATTCGGTCGCCGACCTGCCGGATTTTCTCTCGGCGCGGGTCAGGGAGACGATCTGACGGGAAAGGCTAGGTCAAACTCGATTCACCTCGGGATTTTCTGCCAATGGCCGAGATGGGGGAGCAGTCCATGGAAACTATCGAGCTTCTGGTTTGTTTTCGGACACAATGGGCCACTCATCAGCAGAACAAACGTACCCGCATTTGCCGCACCTGATCTTGGCGCTTTGCGCTGTCGATGTCTTCGCCTGGCTGAAGATCGAAGCCCCGATTTTCGCATTTTGGGCAAACTGTGAAACCGATACGTTGAACAACTTTAATCCACGCCGCTCGACTTCTCCGACCAACGGCCAGTCGAATCTATTTTCTGCCCTCGATGTTTGTCCACAATGAGTAGAATTTAGGCTTGCTCTGTGGCGTCAGCGCGCTCCCTCCTCAAACGAAAAGACGCCGCTAAGCCTCGTCGCAGCCCCCTTCGCGTCGCCGAAATCCGGCACCCGGTATTCGGCGACCAACCGCAGCCGGGACAGCGGCAGGTCGTTGCGGCGGGGATCTCCGACCAGCACCTCGATGCCGGCCGCCAGGCAGCGGTCGAGGAACGGGATAACCCGCAGAGCAACCTCAGGGCCGTAGAACACGTCGCCGGCAAGCACGAGCTCGACCGCCGGCGGGGGACCCGTGGTAATGTCCTTGTCGACAATGGCGATCTCGACGCCGTTGGCCGCGGCATTGAGGCCGATCGCGGCAACGCCGTTACGGTCGATCTCGGCGGCGATCACTTCGCGCGAACCGGCCTTGGCTGCGGCGATGCCGACAAGGCCGGAGCCGGCACCAAGGTCGAGCACGCGGCGACCGGCTACCGTTTGCGGATGATCCAGTATATGGCGCGCAAGCACCGCGCCGCCGGCCCACACGTAAGCCCAGTAAGGCGGCTGCGGCTCAGGTCCATTGTTGTCCGCCTCGATCGTGTCGTCATCGTCGTCAGCGCTTTGGTGCGTATCGGTAAGCCGTCTCAGGCCACTGGCCGGGTGCGGTGTAAAAAGCTGGATCTCAGGCACCGACGGCACCGGGGCGAGGCGCATGTTCGTCCTGATG
>NZ_RZPW01000022.1:0-19944 GCF_003998455.1 Mesorhizobium sp. M7A.F.Ca.CA.001.08.2.1
ATCCTATCTGGGCGATGCGTGATGTGCCCCTTCAGCCGAGTCGGAGCGTTATGAAATGACTGCGCGGATCCTCGTCGTCGACGATATCCCTGCCAATGTGCGGCTGCTGGAAGTGCGGCTGCTGGCCGAATATTTCGAAGTGTTGACCGCCACCAACGGGCCGGATGCGATCGAGACCTGCGAGAACGGCAAGGTCGATGTCGTGCTGCTCGATGTGATGATGCCTGATATGGACGGCTTCGAGGTCTGTCGGCGGCTGAAGAGCGATCCGGCGACATCGCACATTCCGGTGGTGATGATCACCGCGCTGGACCAGGTTTCCGACCGCGTCCGCGGGCTTGAGGCTGGCGCCGACGACTTCCTGACCAAGCCGGTCAACGACCTGCAGCTGATGACGCGCGTCAAGAGCCTGGTTCGGCTGAAGTCGCTGACCGACGAGTTGCGGCTGCGCGCCTCGACGACGCGCAACATCGGCATTGAGGAGTTGCTCAGCCGCAATTTCGCATCCGAGGACACGACGCCGAAAGTGCTTTTGATCGACGAGCGCAAAACATCCGTCGAGCGCATCCAGAAGATGCTGCGTGATCGGGCCGACCTCGATGTCACACATGATCCGCATGCCGGTTTCTTCCAGGCCGCCGAGACATCCTATGAATGCGTGATGATCTCGACCGCGTTCGCCGATTTCGATCCGCTGAGGCTCTGTTCGCAGTTGCGCTCGCTCGATCGCACCCGCTTCGTGCCGATTATCCTGCTGGCGGAGGAGGGCGAGGAGGAACGCATCATTCGCGGCCTGGAACTCGGCATCAACGACTATCTCATGCGGCCGATCGACCAGCAGGAACTGACGGCACGGCTGCGCACGCAGGTGCGCCGTAAGCGCTACAACGACCAGCTACGGGCCAGCGTCACCCAGACAATCGAAATGGCGGTGACCGACGGTCTGACCGGGCTGCACAATCGCCGCTATCTGGACAGCCATCTGCAGACGCTGTTCGATCGCGCCGTGGCACGGCGCCGGCCGCTGTCGGTGATGATCACCGACCTCGATCGCTTCAAGGCGATCAACGACGCGCACGGTCATGATGGCGGCGACGAGGTGCTGCGGGAATTCGCACGGCGGCTGCGCAAGAATGTCAGGGGTATCGACCTTGCCTGCCGCTTTGGCGGCGAGGAGTTCGTCGTGGTGATGCCGGATACCGAGGGCGCGGTGGCCGAGAAGGTGGCCGAGCGCATTCGCGCCGAAATCGCCCAGGCGGCTTTCGCCATCGGCCAGGACGGCAAGGCGATCGAAGTCACGGTCAGCGTCGGCGTGTCGTCGGTGCTGAAGGGCGTGGACACGGTGGCGGCGCTGATGAAGCGTGCCGATCTCGCGCTCTACGAAGCCAAAAGCGGCGGCCGCAATCGGGTCGTCGCCAAGGCGGCGTAGTGATCCAGCCCCGATTATCCAGTCAACCCGACAGGGTTACCCGTTTACCTTAATCCAAGCGATTCGCGAGCCTTGGTTAAGAAACTGTTGATTTTTATAAGCTCTTGCGCGACTGTGCAGGCCAAGACGAAGCCGGCACGAGGATAGACCGCCGGCTCCGGTCCCTGGGAATACCCCATGATGCTCAGGTCCGCCGCATCTCCTGGGTCCGTGGGGTCGGCCGGCCGGCGCTGGCACATAGTGGCCTCCTCGTACCGCTGCCAAACGCCGACCGGCCCCCTTCTTTCCAATGAACATCAGAGCTCCGTGCCAAGGCACGGAAGACTCTGGGTTTTTGCGCCTGAAAATCTGGATATCGTTAGGGGAAATTGCCCCGAGCGCTTGTTCCGCGGCAACCAACAGGGGAAACAATACCGTTCCTTTCCATTTCATACATATGGCGCACAAGGGGCTTGCGGCAAGACCCGGCTCCTCCCGTAAAACCGACCCGAACCAAGGTGCGGAAAACGGGAGTGATGACAATGGTTTCAGATCATGCGGTGGTGATCGCCGGGGGTGGTCCGACGGGATTGATGCTGGCGGGCGAACTGGCGCTAGCAGGCGTCGACGTTGCCATTGTCGAAAGGCGGCCGGATCAGAAACTTGCCGGCCTGCGCGCAGGCGGCCTCCATGCTCGCACCATCGAGGTGCTCGACCAGCGCGGAATTGCCGATCGGTTCCTCTCGCAAGGCCAAGTGAGCCCGTGCCGTAGGTTTTCACATGATCCGCCTGGACATCAGCGATTTCCCAACCCGGCACAATTACCTGTTGGCGCTGCGGCAGAACCACATCGAGCGCATCCTGGCCGACTGGGTCGGCGAGTTGAAGGTGCCGATCTATCGTGAACACGAGGTTGCGGGGTTTATCCAGGACGACAGCGGCGTCAACGTCGAACTGTCCACCGGTCACCGCCTGAGGGCCGCATATCTGGTCGGCTGCGACGGAGGCCGCAGCACCATTCGCAAGGCGGCCGGTATCGAGTTCGCCGGATGGGATCCGATGATGAGCTGGATGATTGCCGAGGTCGAAATGTCGGAAGAACCGCCATGGGGCTTCCGCAGCAATGCCTCCGGAATTCATGCCCTGGGTAAGATCGAGGACGGCAAGAAGGTTGGCGTCGTGCTGACGGAGCCCCGCCTGGAGGCGCGCGGCGAACCGACGCTACGCGAGCTCAGCGAGGCGCTGGCTGCCATCTATGGCACCGATCGGGGTCCACAGCCCGACCTGGCTCTCCCGCTTCACCGACATGACGCGCCAGGCTGCCGCATATCGCGACAGACGCGTGCTGCTGGCCGGCGATGCCGCCCACGTCCATCCGCCGATGGGTGGACAGGGCCTCAACATCGGCGTGCAGGATGCGGTGAACCTTGGATGGAAGCTGGCCCAGGTCATCAAGGGGATATCGCCGGAAAGCCTTCTCGACAGCTATCATGCCGAGCGCCATCCGGTTGCCGCCCGCGTGTTGCGTAACACGATGGCGCAGGTCGCGCTTCGCCGCACGGATGATCGCAGCAAGGCCTTGGCCGACACCGTTGCCGAGTTGCTCGGCATGGATGAACCCCGCAAAAAGATCGCAGCCGAGATGTCCGGCCTGTGTGTCCACTACGACCTCGGCGAGGGGCACCCGCTGCTTGGGCGGCGAATGCCCGATCTCGATCTGACCACCGCCGGCGGACCGTTGCGGGTCTTCACCTTGCTGCACGACGCGCGGCCCGTGCTGCTCAACCTCGGTGAGCCCGGCAGACTGGACATCGCGCCCTGGGCAGAACGGGTCCGGCAGATCGACGCCGGTTACGCCGGTATCTGGGACCTCCCGGCTCTCGGGAGTGTCGTTGCGCCCGACGCGGTCTTGATCCGGCCCGATGGTTATGTGGCTTGGGCCGGGGCGGGAGCCCAACGGGGCCTTGTGGACGCGCTGACCACCTGGTTCGGGCCGCCTGCTGCCGCAGGTTAGCTGACGCGATCGAAGCGATCGCGCGACCGCCTTGAGAATATTGCGTCGCTTCCTCCGACAGTGCTCCTGACAGTTGGTTGACAGGAGTTTTCAACTGTGCAGAATTGGTTGGACCATTGGACCACTCGGAGGAAATGTGGACCAGAACAGCCTGCCACCCATTCAAATCACGGCGCGCGACGACGCCGTGTTGAAGGCGTTGGTGGGATTTGTTCGCGCCGAAGCCCTGCAGCTGGGCGACAGACTCCCAACCGAACGCATTCTCGCCGAGCGGCTGAAGGTCAGCCGCAACACCGTGCGCGAGGCTCTGACACGCTGGGAAGGGCTCGGCCTCGTCGAACGCCGGCAAGGCAGCGGCACCTATCTCAAGGCGGCTGTTGAGCCTTATATGCTGCACATGCCGCTGACACTGGCCGGCGGCAATGCTTTCACCAGCCTGATGCAGACGCTGGAGATCCGCCGCGCGCTGGAGGCGGAGGCAGCAGCCCTTTGCGCCGAACGCGCCAGCCAAGCCGATATTGCCGAGATCGCACGCAAGCTCGACATCATGGAACAGGCGTTCCGCACGCGCGAGGGCATGTCGTCGGAAGAGGATTGGGAGTTCCACCAGGCGATCTACCGGGTCTCGGGCAATCCGCTGTTCGAGCAGATCATCGCCGCCATGCATGAGCTGTTTCACCGCTTCTGGGAGCATCCGCTCGGCGTGCGTGACTTCGGCCACGCCAGCTTTCCCTATCACCGGACCATCTACGAACGCATTGCTGCCCGCGATCCGCAGGGCGCTCGCGCCGAGGCGCTCAAGCTGATCGCCACCGTCGAGGACGACCTCAAGCGCGGCGCGGCCAAACTCAAACTCTCGAGCCAGACATGAACGAGCATCCATCAGGTTTCGATTACGACTATCTCGCCGAAGCGGCGACGCTTTTGGCGCATGACGAACCGTTCCCCGGCGGTGCGGTGGTGCCGCCGATCTACCAGACCTCGCTGTTCACCTTCGCCAACTATGCCGAGATGGCCGAAACCTTTGCCGGCAAACGAAGGCAGCCGATCTATTCGCGCGGCGACAATCCCACGGTGATGGAGTTCGAGGCGCGCGTGGCAGCGCTCGAGGGCGCAGAAGCCGCGCGCGGCTTTTCCAGTGGTATGGCGGCGATCAGCGCCACGGTGCTTGCGTTCGTCGGTGCGGGCGAGCGCATCGTGGCGGTGCGCAATTGCTATGGCGATGCCTACCGTTTGTTCGAGCGGCTGTTGCCGCGCCTCAACATCAAGGTCGACTATGTCGACGGCTCCGACCCGGATGCGGTCGCGGCGGCACTTCCCGGCGCCAAGCTGCTTTATCTGGAAAGCCCGACCTCGATGATGTTCGAGCTGCAGGACATCGCGCATCTGACACGGTTGGCCAAGGAACAGGGCATCGTCACCACGATCGACAATTCCTGGGCGACGCCGGTGTTCCAGAAGCCGATCACGCATGGCGTCGACCTGGTGCTGCATTCGGCCTCGAAATACCTTGGCGGCCACAGCGATACGGTCGCGGGCGTCGTGGCGGGTTCGGCTGCCCACATCAAGCACATCAACGAGCAGACCTATTCCTATCTCGGCGGCAAGCTGTCACCGTTCGAGGCGTGGCTTTTGCTGCGCGGCCTGCGCACGCTGCCGCTGCGCCTGCCGCACCACATGAAGAGCGGCCTGACCATCGCCGAACGGCTGAAGGCGCATGCCGCTGTCGAGCGGGTCAACCATCCCGTCTATTCGAACCACCCAGGCAAGGCGACGCTGGCCGGCTATGCCGGGCTGTTCTCCTTCGAGGTTACGGACGAGATCGACATCCCCGTCTTCGTCGACGCGCTGAAATATTTCCGCATCGGCGTCAGTTGGGGCGGGCATGAAAGCCTGGTCGTGCCGGCCAAGGCGTCGCTGGAGCAGACGCCGGGCCTGAATTCGATGGCGCGCTTCGGCGTCAGCCCCCGAACCATCCGCTTCAATGTCGGATTGGAGAGTGTCGAAGACCTGTGGGCGGATGTCGCCCAAGCCTTCGAAAAAGCCAGAAAATAACAAGCGGGTTCAAAATGGGAGTCTTGAACATGAAAAAACTGACCGTCATGCTTGCCACCGTTGCGGGACTGGCGATTTCCGCCGGAAATGCTGTGGCCGATTCGACCCTGAAAATGGTCGAAGTCATCACCAGCCCGCCACGCACCGAATTCCTGAAGAAGCAGATCGCCGAGTTCGAAACGGCCAATCCAGGCATCAAGGTCGAGCTGATCTCGCTGCCCTGGGGGCAGGCGTTCGAGAAATTCCTGACCATGGTGCAGGCCGGCGATACGCCCGACGTGGTCGAGATGCCGGAGCGCTGGATGGGCCTCTATGCCAACAATGCCCAGCTCGAGGATCTCGGCCCGTATATGGCCAAATGGGATGACGCCAAGACGCTTGGCGACCGCGCCAAACAGTTCGGCTCGACCGTCAACAACACCCAGTTCATGATCCCCTACGGCTACTATGTGAACGCGCTGTTCTGGAACAAGAAACTGTTCAAGGAGGCCGGCCTCGATGGCCCGCCGGCGACGCTTGAAGATTTCGTCGCCGATTCCAAGAAGATTTCCGCGCTCCCGGGCAAGTACGGCTACTGCCTGCGCGGCGGGCCGGGCGCCTTCAATGGCATGCACATGTTCATGAACATCGCCGCCGGCAAGGGCGGTTACTTCAACGAGGACGGCACTTCGACGATCAACGAGGAGGGCTCGGTCAAGGGCCTGCAGATGCTGGCCGACATGTACAAGGACGGACTGGCGCCGAAGGATGCGGTGAGCTGGGGTTTCAACGAAACGGTCACCGGCTTCTATTCCGGCACCTGCGCTATGCTCAACCAGGATCCGGACGCGCTGCTCGGCATCGCCGACAAGATGAGCGCCGACGATTTCGCGGTAGCGCCATTGCCGGTCGGGCCGAGCGGCAAATCCTATCCGACACTCGGCTATGCCGGTTGGGCCATGTTCGCCAACTCGCAGCACAAGGACGACGCCTGGAAGCTGATGGCGACCCTTTTGTCGCCGAAGGACAATCTGGAATGGGCCAAGGAAGTCGGCGTCGTCCCGATCCACAACGGTGCCGACCAGGATCCCCATTTCAAGACCGAGCAGTTCAAGGGCTGGTTCACGGAGCTCAGCGACAGCTCCAAATATGAAATGGTCACCCCGCCGACGCATCTGGAGAACCTCGGCAATTTCGTCGACCAGGTGGCGATCAAGAATTTTCAGGAAGTGCTGCTTGGCCAGAAGACGGCCAAGGACGTCGCCGACCAGTGGGCTGCCTTCCTGACCAAGGAACAGCAGGACTGGCTGGCGAAGAACAAGAAGTAGTTTTTCTTCCCTTCTCCCCGTTTGCGGGGAGAAGGTGTCACGAAGTGACGGATGAGGGGCGGCGCTATGCCTCGATAGGTTCGCGCTGCCCCTCATCTGCCTGCCCGTCTTCCGCAGCAGCTGCGGAGGGTGGACCGGCATCTTCTCCGCGTGAAACGGGGAGAAGGACGCTTGTCATCAGCCCCGACGCCGTTCCAGGAGCGCCCCCGAGCCAATGACCTACGCCGTGTCCGAAATACGATCCGTCGGCAAGCCGCGTCGCAAGCGGCTATCCCATGCCGCTATCGAGCCATGGCTCTATCTCAGCCCGGCGATCATCCTGCTGGTCGTGGTGCTTCTGGTGCCGCTGGTCATCGGCATCAGCTACTCCTTCCGCAAGTTCTCGGCGTTCAAGTCCGAATATGTCGGGCTCGGCCAGTATCAGGCGATGCTGTCGGATCAGGTGCTGGGCCAGGCGCTGGTCAACACGTTGTGGTGGACGGTCGCCAGCCTTTTTTTCCAGTTCTTCCTCGGCCTTGGCCTGGCGCTTCTGCTCGACAAGCCGTTTCGCGGCCGCAAGGCTGTACAAGCCCTGGTGTTCCTGCCCTGGGCGGTGCCGTCCTTCCTGTCGGGCCTGACTTGGGCCTGGCTGTTCAATCCGATCATCGGCCCGCTGCCGCACTGGCTGTTTGCATTGGGGCTGAAGGCCGAGCCGACCAATGTGCTGTCCGATCCGTCAACCGCCATGTGGGGGCCGATCGTCGCCAATATCTGGTTCGGCATTCCGTTCTTCGCCATCACGCTCCTGGCGGCGCTGAAGTCGATCCCGTCGGAACTGCATGAGGCGGCGGCGATCGACGGCGCTTCGCCCTGGCAGCGCTTCACCAAGGTGACGCTGCCGTTTCTGGCGCCGACCATCGCCATCACCGTGATGTTGCGCACCATCTGGATCGCCACCTTCGCCGACCTGATCTTCGTCATGACCGAAGGCGGACCGGCCGGCTCGACCAACACGGTGCCGGTCTACATCTATGTCAGCGCCTTCAAATCGCTGGACAAGGGCTATGCCTCGGCGGTGGCCGTGCTGCTATTGGTCCTGCTCATTGCCTATGCGATTGCGCTGATCGGTATCCGCCGCACCCTGGTGAGGCACGTCTGATGATCGCAGGACGCACAGCCTCGCAGCGCTTCTTCGGCGGCATCGGCCTCTACGCGGCAATCGCGGCTTACGTGCTCTTTGCCTTGTTCCCGATCTACTGGACGCTGAAGATCTCGGTCACGCCGGAGCGGCTGCTTTATTCCGAAGGCATCACCTTCTGGCCGTCGCACATGACGCTGCAGAACTTCGTCACCGTGCTCGAGGCCACCGATTTCCCCCGCTATTTCCTCAACAGCGTCATCGTCTCGGTATCGACGGCGGCACTGGTGACAATCATCGCCACGCTTGCCGGTTATGCCATGTCGCGCTTCACCTTTCGCGGCAAGGCAGCACTGGCGCTGATGTTGCTTTTGACCCAGACCTTTCCGCTGGTGATGGTCATTCCGCCGATCTACCGCGTGATGGGTCAGATCGGACTGATCAACAGCCTGACCGGGCTGATCATCATCTACACCGCCTTCAACACGGCTTTTGCCACCTTCCTCATGCAGTCCTTCTTCGACGGCATTCCCAAGGATCTGGAGGAAGCGGCGATGATCGACGGCTGCACGCGTGCACAGGCGATGCGCAAGGTGATCGTGCCGCTGACGCTGCCGGGCATGGGCGCGACGCTCGGTTTCGTCTTCACCGCCGCCTGGAGCGAGCTTCTGTTCGCGCTAATGCTGATTTCCAGCGACGACCAGAAGACCTTCGCCGTCGGCTTGCTCACCTTCATCGGCAAGTTCGCCGTCGATTGGGGACAGATGATGGCGGCATCGATCCTGGCGTTGATCCCGGTCTGCATCTTCTTCGCCTTCCTGCAACGCTATCTCGTCACCGGCCTGACCGCCGGCGCCGTCAAAGGATAGATCGATGGCCTCTGTTACGCTCGAGAAGGTCCGCAAGGACTATGGCGCCGTCCGCGTCCTGCACGCGGTCGACCTTGAAATCGCCGATGGCGAGTTCGTCGTCCTGGTCGGCCCGTCAGGCTGCGGCAAGTCCACGCTTTTGCGCATGATCGCCGGGTTGGAGGAGGCTTCCGGCGGCGAGATCCGCATTGGCGAGCGGCTGGTCAATGACGTAGCACCCAAGGACCGCGACATCGCAATGGTGTTCCAGTCCTATGCGCTCTATCCGCATATGGACGTGTCGAAGAACATGGGCTTCAGCCTGCTCCTGAAGAAGGCGGAGAAGGCGACGATCGACGCCAGGGTGGACGGCGCCGCCAAGCGGCTCGGGCTCGACACCTTCCTGCAGCGCCTGCCGCGGCAATTGTCCGGCGGCCAGCGCCAGCGCGTCGCCATGGGCCGGGCGATCGTGCGCGACCCCAAGGTCTTCCTGTTCGACGAGCCGCTGTCGAACCTCGACGCCAAGCTGCGCGTCCATATGCGCGCCGAGATCAAGGCGCTGCACCAGCAACTGAAGACGACATCGGTCTATGTCACGCACGACCAGATCGAGGCGATGACCATGGCCGACCGGATCGTCGTCATGCATGACGGGCTGATCCAGCAGGTCGGCGCGCCGCTCGATCTCTACGACCGGCCGGCCAACATGTTCGTTGCGGGTTTCATTGGTTCACCCGGCATGAATTTTCTGCCGGCGACGGTTCGTAAGGGCGCTACGTTGGAGGCCGTACTGGCCGACGGCCAGGCGCTGCGGCTGCCGGAAGGCCTGCCACTGACCCACGGTGACGCCATCACCGTCGGTTTGCGGCCCGAGCATATCAAGCTGGCGGACGAGGGTGCGTTGAAGGGCGAGGTGGGTGTGGTCGAGCCGCTCGGCCTTTCGACGCAGTTCTACGTCAAGCTAGCCAGCCAGCAGCTGTGCGTCTTTGCCATGGGCCGTGCCGGCGTCAAGTCCGGCGACGTGGTGCGGTTGGCGGCCGAACCGGACCAGCTGCATCTGTTCGATGCGAAAAGCGGCGAGCGCATCGGCTGAGGGGACGCAGCCGGGTCGGATGCGGGCAGCCGGATCAGGCGCCGCTATCGGGCGGGACAAACACGGTAACGCTACATTTCAATTGGATAAAATAGCGGAACGTCCAAGAGACATTTCCCGAACCTAACAGGATCGCTCGGACCTTTGCGTCTAGGGCGCAAGACCTTAGTCCCGCCGTCTTCTCAAAAGAACGGAGGTCATTTCGCCGCGAACTAGGCCACCGTCGGAGTTAGTCAACACCGACGGTGGCACCTGCAATATGGGCGAGTGGGTTGTGTGCGGATATGGTGTGATCGCGGAAGGCGATTGTAGACCGCTAACCGCGGGGGCTTCTTTTGGACAGCGGCGAGCTGTCCAACGGGTTTTCAGCCGATTTGGCCGATCGCCGCTCCTTCAGCCACAGGGACTTCTTTCTCCTTGCCAGGTTCTCGTCTCGAACGCTGTCTTCGGCGGTCACTCCGCCATGCATCGCGGCAATCACGTAGTCGGCTCTGTTGGTTCGAAAGTCGCCTTTTTGTACGGACATCGTTTTCTCCCAGTGCGAGGCATTTCCCCCCTTTTTGCCTGACGCTGAAACTAACTACCTATCCGTGGTGCAAGTCTACCAATTGGCGATTGTATTAAAACGATACACTCAGATGGCGCGATCGCACGAGAGGAGCCCATCCTGGCGAGGCTTCTTCATTGACCCTGTTGTGATCCTTGCGGGGGTGCCGCGGCGGGAGGTGTCGGAGCCTGCGGTGCGGGTTCCGTGGAAGGCGTGGCGGGGCTGTCAGGCTGAGGTGCAGGCGGTGCGGCCTCTTCCTCAGTCAGAACCTGGTCAGTCCTGGCCTTGATCTCATCGGCCGTCTGCTGGCTTATCAGCCCGTTGCTGACGGCAAAGCCAGCAGCCAGAGCGACAAGGGCTGCAATGATTGCAGCTTTCAACTTCTTCGACATCCATAGGCGCCTTATTCGTGACACCCAACCCACGGCCAAGGGTGCCGCAACCATGGCTAAGGGTCAATCCTTTGGCTGGAGTCTCTGCTCGGATGCAACGAAATCAACTGTTACAAACGAAAAACGCCGCCCATTGGGCGGCGTTTCGGCATTGCGGCGGGAAACCCGGATTACTTGATCTTGGTTTCCTTGAACTCGACGTGCTTCTTGGCGACCGGGTCGTACTTGCGGAACGACAGCTTGTCGGTCTTGGTGCGGCTGTTCTTGCTGGTCACGTAGAAGAAACCGGTGTCGGCGGTCGACAGAAGCTTGATCTTGATGTTTGCGGCTTTGGCCATGATATCAGTCCGTTTGTTCGTGGGGTTTTGGCCGCTGGAGCACGGGGAAACACCCGGACGCGGGAAACTTGGCGCGACACATAAAGAACGCGCCCGGAAAGTCAAGCCCGGTAGGCCTTGTGCGACCCACCAGAGCCGGCTCGGGAGCGGAAATCATGCGGTTTCCGTAGCCGATGCCGCAACCTTCTTCCAGTCTCCGGTCGTGTTCCACCAGCGATTCGGATTGGCGCGGTCGTCCAGCCCCTTGGAACGGCTGGCGAGAATCGGCTGAATGCGGATCACCGGTTCCTGGTAGGAGTGCGCCTGGAAAATCGCCTCGACGACGCGGGCGGCCAGCGCCTGGTCGTCCGGCAGTTCGAAGGAAACCTCGACCGTGCCGGGGCGCCGCCGCAATTCGGTTTCGGCGCCGGCGGCCGCACCGTCAAGCGGCCTGTAGCGTTCGATGCCGTGCGCCGACTGATAGGCATTGCGGTCATATTTGCCCATGGCCAGCGGCGCGATCGCCACCACGGCATCCATGATGCGGTCGACGTCGGCGGCCGGAGCCTGGAAGGTCACGAGCAGAAGCAGTGTCATTCGTAGCGATGTGGTTTCAAAGCCGCTGTCGATCATGGAAGTGTCCTCAAGTGTTTTGGGACACCTTTTTAGCCCTGTGCTCCTGACACGGTTCTGTCAGCAGCCTGTCACCGTGCCGTGCCAAATGCATGGCAGGCCGCAGTCGCGCTACAGCAGGATCTTGCGAACCAACCTGACGGCGACCAAAGCGATATAGGCGGCGAAGAACAGGCCGAGCGACCAGCCGAAGCCGGACGGGCCGAACGCATCCATGCCGATGCCGATCGCCTGCGGCCCGAGCACCATGCCGACGCCGTAGCACAGCACGAAGGCGGCATTGGCCGACGCCAGTTCATGGCCGGAAAGCTGCGAGCCGAGATGGGCAAGGCCGATCGTGTACATGGCAGCGACGACGCCGCCCCAGACGAACAGAAGCGCGGCCATCAAATGCCAATTCTGGGCGAAGAAGGGCATGAACACGGTGCCGATAAGACCGACCGTCGCGCAGGCAATCAGCAGGTAGCGGCGATCGCTGACGCGGTCGCTGATCATGCCGATCGGGATCTGCAACAACACATTGCCGAGGCCGATCATGGTCAGCAGAAGAGCCGCATCGGCCTCGGAATAGCCGATTCGGCTGCCATAGATCGGGAACAGCGCAAAGCCGCCGGTTTCCACCGCGCCGAACACCAGCACGGCAGCGGTCGCCGACGGCACCAGCCAGATGTAGCGCAGGAAATTGCTGGTTTCGCCATCCGAGGCGATCGACGGGCTCTCGTTGCGTGCTGCCAGCACGGGTATGGCCGCCAGCGTCACCAACGCGATGATGACGCCGAACGGCCTGAAGCCGGAACTGCCGAGATGAGCGAACAGCCACGGTCCGGCGGCAAAGCCGAGCGACAGGACAGTGGCGTAAATGCCAAGGACAAGGCCGCGCCGGTGCGGCGGCGCCGAGGTGCTGATCCAGAATTCAGACAGGATGAACAGCACCGTCAGCGCAATGTGCAGCACGATGCGCAGTGGAAACCACATCCAGAAATCGGGTGCGAAATGGAAGCCGACAAAGGCCAGCGCGCCGGCGGCGATCATGGCGATCATGGTCCAGGCAACGCCGAAGCGCATGGCGAGCGGGGTCGCCAGCGGCGCACCGGCGATCGAGGCGAGGCCGGCGACGGCGGTGTTGAGGCCGATCATCGAAGCCGAGTGGCCGCGTGTTTCAAGGATGACGCTGAGCAGCGGCATGCCGAGGCCGATGGCGATGCCGACGACGCTGATCGACGAGATCGCCGCCACCATCGGCAGCCAGTGTACGCGCTCGTCGCCCTTTGGTTGGGTATCGACCGTCATGGATGCTGAATACTCTGTCTGTTTGATCTTACGCAATTCGGACGGAAAACCGCGTCACACTTTTCTTGGAATTGCTCTAGAGAAGTTCGCGGATGAAGCGGCTGCGGACAAGCCGGTAGAAGGGCACGGGACCGCCTGGACGCAACAGTGGATCATGGGCGAGGCGCTTTTCCAGCTCGTCCAGGATCATTCGGGTGATGTCGGGTATGTCGGCTTCCCTGGCCTTGGCAAGCGGCAGCCAGACCAGCTCTTCCAGTTCGTTGGTCGGACCGCCACCGGGCAGTTCGACCGCGACGTCGTCACGCCAGGCGCTGAAGAAGCGGGTGTCGAAGCGGCGCACCCGGTTGGGCGGCGTGATGGCGCGCGCGACGAAGCGCAGCATGTCGAGAGAGGGTTGCACGCCGTGTTCGGCAAAGCCTTGCCAGTCGGATCTGGGGGTTGCGAAAGCACCCTTGCGGCCGATCAGCAGCCCGGCTTCCTCATAGGTCTCTCGGATGGCCGACAGGGCGATGGCGCGGGCTCGTGCGGCGCTTGTGCGCCCCGGCCCGGCGATCAGCTTGGCTTCCTGCTTCGGGTGCAGGGCGGCGACGACCGGTATGCGGCTATCGGCCGGATCGGTGCGGCCGCCGGGAAAGACGAACTTGCCCGGCATGAAGGCGTGGCCGGCATGGCGGCGACCCATCAGAACCAGTACGTCGTCGTCCTTGCGGTCGAGCAGGATGAGGGTTGCCGCGTCGCGCGGGCGAATTGGCCGGCCGCTATGAGCTGTCATGCTCCGCTCGATCCTGTCGACTTCCGCCTTGGTCATACCGTCCATGCGCAGGACCTAGCGGAAACTTCTGGCAAGCGAAAGTGGCCTTTCACGGTCGGTATGTTGCGCCAGGCAGCATTCTTGGCTGCGGCCTAGGCTCCGGGATGCGGCTCGATCACGTCGTGCTCCCCGCCGAAGCCGTGCATATAGAAGGCCCATTGCAGTCCGATGACGGCACCCTTGACCGGCTGCAGCAGCGCAACCGACAAAAGGATGGTCAGCGGCACCCAGATGGCGATGTGCTGCCATATGGACAAAGTCGACGTCGCCTCAACGCCCATGAAGGCGCCCAGCACGATGTGGCCGACGATGACGATGACGAGGTAGGCCGGCAGGTCGTCGGCCCGGTGGTGATGCAATTCCTCGCCGCAGACGCCGCATGTGTCGACGGTCTTGGTAAAAGCGCGAAACAGCTTGCCTTCGCCGCAATGCGGGCAGCGGCCGAGCAGGCCGCGCTTCATCGCCGTCCACAGCGGGCGTGCGGCCCGGCCCGAGTGATGTTCTCCGCCGAAAACCTGTTCTTCCATGGCTGTTGTCATCATCGTCTCCTGCCGCGCGAACCCGGTCGCGATTGCGACGCGCGGGCGCGGCCCTTGGCCTTGTGAAACGACCTCTTGGAGCCCGGCAGAGGCTTTGGGTCGGTCAACATCTCGAAGCGCATTGCGCCGGCCATCGGCGCCACCTCGATAAGCCGGACCTCGACGCGGTCCGCGAGTTGGTAGCCTTTGCCAGAGCGTTCTCCGAACAGGGAGCGAGCCGTTTCATCGTATATATAGTAATCGCCGCCCAGAGTTGACACCGGGATGAAACCATCCGCGCCGTACTGCGGCAATTGGACAAATAGTCCTGATTTGGTGACGCCGGAGATGCGGGCATCGAAGCGGTCATCGACGCGTTCGGCGAGATAGGCGGCGATCAGACGGTCGACCGTGTCCCGCTCGGCCGCCATTGCGCGGCGTTCCGTGCCGGAGATCAGCACCGCGACATCTTCGAGCCGTGCCGCTTCGTCCTGCGTCAGCCCACCCGGACCCAGTCCGGGTGCGGCAATAAGTCCGCGATGCACGATCAAATCGGCATAGCGGCGGATCGGCGAGGTGAAATGGGCGTAGCGGCGGAGGTTGAGACCGAAATGGCCGATGTTCTTTGGCGAGTATTCGGCCTGGCTCTGCGAGCGCAGCACCACTTCGTTGACAAGGCCTTCATTGTCGGCGCCACGCACGCGCTCCAAAATGCCGTTGAACTGGCTTGGCTGCATCTGCGCGCCGCGCGCCAGTGACAGGCCCAATGTCTGCAGGAACTCGCGCAGCGATTCCTGCTTGGCGAGCGACGGCGCGTCGTGGACGCGATAGACCAGCTCCTGCTTCTTCGCCTCCAGCGTCTCGGCCGCGGCGACATTGGCCTGGATCATGAATTCTTCGATGAGCTTGTGGGCATCGAGCCGCTCCGGCACGATGACGCGGTCGACGGTGCCGTCCGGCTTGAGTACGATCTTGCGCTCCGGCAGATCGAGTTCGAGCGGCTGGCGGCCATCGCGGCCGCGCTTCAGGATCGCATAGGCGTCCCACAGTGGCTTCAGCACGGTTTCGAGGATCGGGCCTGTCTTGTCGTCCGGCGCACCGTCGATCGCCGCCTGAGCCTGTTGGTAGGCGAGCTTTGCCGCCGACTTCATCATGACGCGATGGAAGGTGTGCCTGAGCTTGCGGCCCTCGGCCGAAAAGATCATGCGCACCGCCAATGCCGGCCGGTCCTGGCCCTCGCGCAGCGAGCAGAGATCGTTGGAGATGCGCTCGGGCAGCATCGGCACGACACGATCCGGGAAATAGACCGAGTTGCCGCGCTTCAGCGCTTCGCGGTCGAGTGCAGTGCCATAGCGCACATAGGCGGCGACGTCGGCGATCGCCACGGTGGCAACCACGCC
Organism: Mesorhizobium sp. M7A.F.Ca.CA.001.08.2.1; assembly: GCF_003998455.1. NCBI lineage: Bacteria > Pseudomonadati > Pseudomonadota > Alphaproteobacteria > Hyphomicrobiales > Phyllobacteriaceae > Mesorhizobium > Mesorhizobium sp. M7A.F.Ca.CA.001.08.2.1. The sequence goes on from NZ_RZPW01000022.1 coordinate 15,751, forward strand.
GCCGGGGTTCTTCTCGTCGAGATCCGGCGTGGCGAAGACGGCGTCGTCATGGTCCTTGGCGTCGGCCGGATCGATGGTGACCAGCGGCAGGTCGCGCCAATCCTCGCGATGGTCAAGCGTCGCCGGTTTGACGGCTTCGGATTCTGCGATGACGTCGGCCGGGAAGATATGCGGAATGTCGTGCGCATGGATGGCGATCATAGAGACCGCCTTTTCGCTGGTTAGAGAGCCCAGCACGTTGAGCACCTTGGCTCTCGGCAAGCCGAAACGGGAGGCTCGCGCCGGCTCGACCTCGACCAGGTCGCCATTCTTGGCGCCGTTCTGGAATTCCTTGTCGACGATCAGTTCGGGCTGGCGCCGTTCCACCGGTTCGATGCGGAAGGTGCCGTCCTGCAGGATGCGAAAGATACCGAGCACGGCATCGGTACGTTTTTCGAAAATCTTCACCACCCGCCCGGTGTAGGCGGGGCCGCCCGGGGCGACGTTCGTGTCGTCGGCCGGAAAGGTCTTGGCCAGCACGCGGTCGCCAATGCCGGGCGCCGGTCCACTGCCACTGCGCGACAGGCGGATGGAAACGATGGGCGGCGGCCCATTGGCTGTGTGTTCGGTTGGGCGCGCCAAGAGCACGCCATCGGCATCGCGGTCGAAAATATCGAGGACCGTGACATGGGGCAGGGCACCGACGCGGGCCAGCCCCTTGCGCTCCTTGGTGAGGACGCCTTCGTCCTGCAGGTCGCGCAAAATATCCTTCAGCCAGATGCGGTCGTCGCCGCGCAGCGCGAACGCCTTGGCGATGTCGCGCTTGCCGGCGCGATCGGGATTTTCGGCAATGTAGCGCAGGATTTCGTCACGCGACGGCCGATAGTCGTCCTTGACCTTGGCCCTGGTGTCGGCGGTGCGCGGATCGCCGTGGGTTCTGCCGGTGATCTTGCGCGCCACGCTGTCCTACCCTTTTTTCTTCGCGGCCGGCTTCTTAGCAGCCGGCTTCTTGGCGGCTACTTTCTTGGTTGCCGGAGCTTTGGCCGCGGCCGCCTTGCGGAACGGCTTTTTGCCGCCGCCGCCCTTGGCTTCCTTCTCGGCAATCAGCGCCAGCGCATCCTCCATCGTCACCGACTGGGGATCCTTGCCCTTGGGCAGCGTAGCATTGACCTTGCCGAAATTCACGTAAGGCCCGTATTTGCCGTCGCGCACGACGATCTTGCCGCCGCCATCGGGGTGGTCGCCGAGCTCCTTGAGCGCAGCGGCCGTGCCGCCATTGCGGCCACCCTTGCCCTTCAGCTGCTTCTCGGCGATCACCGACACGGCGCGGTTGAGGCCGATCGAGAACACGTCCTCGATGCTTTCGAGATTGGCATAGGTGCCGTCATGCAGCACGAACGGACCGTAACGGCCGAGCCCGGCCGAGATCATCTTGGCCGTTTCCGGATGCTGGCCGACATCGCGCGGCAGCGACAGCAGCGCCAGCGCCTTTTCGTGGTCGATCGACTCTGCCGTCCAGCCCTTGGGCAGGCTGGAGCGCTTGGCTTCCTTGCCGTCGCCGCGTTGCAGATAGGGGCCGAAGCGGCCGCTGCGCAGCGTGATTTCCTCTGACGTATAGGGGTCCTTGCCGATGACCTTGGTGCCGTCTTCGCCGCCGCCATTCTCGCCATTGGGGTTGGCGGCATCGCCGAGCTGGCGGGTGTAGGAGCATTCGGGATAGTTGGAGCAGCCGACAAAGGCGCCGAACTTGCCGAGCTTCAGCGACAGATTGCCGGTGCCGCATTTCGGGCAGATGCGTGGATTCGAACCGTCTTCGCGCGCGGGGAACACCAGCGGCGCCAGCTCTTCATTGAGCGCATCGAGCACGTCGGTGACGCGCAGTTCCTTGATGTCGGCGACGGCGCCGGAAAAATCCTTCCAGAAATCGCGCAGCACGTCCTTCCAGGCGAGCTTGCCGTCCGAAATCTCGTCGAGCTTTTCCTCGAGGGACGCGGTGAAGTCGTACTCGACATAGCGCTTGAAGAAGCTTTCGAGGAAAGCCGACAGCAGCCGGCCCTTGGCCTGCGGCACCAGCCGGCGCTTGTCGATGGTGACATAGTCGCGGTCCTCGAGCGTCTTCAGGATCGCCGTATAGGTAGAAGGCCGGCCGATGCCGAGCTCTTCCAGCTTCTTGATCAGCGACGCTTCGGAGTAACGCGGCGGCGGCTCGGTGGTGTGCTGGGTGGCGTTGATCGCCTGGCGGGCAAGCTGCTCGCCGGCACGGATCTCGGGCAGGCGACGATTTTCCTCGTCTTCCGCATCGTCGTCCTTCTGGTCGGTGTATGCCGCGATGAAACCGTCGAACCGAACGACCGAACCGATGGCACGCAGCTCCGCGGTGCGCGATCCATTGACCGCCTCGATCTCGGCGGTGGTGCGCTCGATTTCGGCCGGCTGCATCTGGCTGGCGATGGCGCGCTTCCAGATCAGCTCATAGAGCCGCATCTGGTCGGAATCGAGATATTGCCTGACCGATGCCGGGGTGCGCATGAAATCCGTCGGGCGGATCGCTTCGTGCGCTTCCTGGGCGTTCTTGGCTTTGGCCGTATATTGGCGCGGCTTTTCCGGCAGGTATTTTGGACCGAATTCCTTGGCAATGGCATCGCGTGCGGCGTCGATCGCCTCGGGTGCCATCTGTACGCCGTCGGTTCGCATATAGGTGATCAGACCGGTGGTCTCGCCGCCGATCTCCATGCCTTCATAGAGGCGTTGCGCCACCTGCATGGTGCGGCTGGCCGAGAAGCCGAGGCCCGACGAGGCGGCCTGCTGCAGCGTCGAGGTGGTGAAGGGTGGGCCGGGATTGCGCTTGGTCGGCTTGGCTTCCACCGACACCGCCTTGAAGGTTGCGCCTTCGAGCATCGACTTGATGTCGTCGGCCTGCGCCTTGTTGGAAATGTCGAGCTTTTGCAGCTTCTTGCGATCGAAGGCGGTCAGCCGCGCTTCGAAATTCTCGTTGCGCGGCGTGCCCAGCAGTGCAGCGATCTGCCAGTATTCCTCGCGGCTGAAGCGCTCGATCTCGGATTCGCGGTCGCAGACGAGACGCAGCGCAACCGACTGGACGCGTCCGGCCGAACGGGCGCCCGGCAGTTTGCGCCACAGCACCGGCGACAGCGTGAAGCCGACGAGATAATCCAGCGCCCGGCGGGCGAGATAGGCATCGACCAGCGGCGCATCGATCTGGCGCGGATTGGCCATCGCTTCCAGCACCGACGATTTGGTGATGGCGTTGAAGACGACGCGGCTGACCGGCTTGTCCTTCAGCGCGCGCTTCTGCTTCAGCACTTCCAGCACATGCCAGGAAATCGCTTCGCCTTCGCGATCCGGATCGGTGGCGAGGATCAGGCCGTCGGCGTCCTTGACCGCCTTGGCGATGTCGGCGAGGCGCTTGCCAGAGGCGGTGTCGACCGCCCAGGACATGGCGAAATCCTCATCCGGACGCACCGAGCCATCCTTGGCCGGCAAGTCCCTGATATGGCCGAACGAGGCCAGAACCTTGTAGTTCTTGCCGAGGTATTTGTTGATTGTCTTCGCCTTGGCCGGCGATTCGACGACGACGACGTCCATGAGGTCTCATATCAGCTGTGGTGCGGCAGAAGAATTCCGCTGCGCGCGACGAAATCTCGTTCTATTTGTCGCTCACATGGCCGCGCTTTTGCATCCGGTCAAGGGGAAGCGCCCAAATTGCGGGCCGGTCCGCAGCAATACACTCTTAGAGTGTATGGAGAAAATCACAGAATTTGGGAAAGGCAGATGGTGGGTCTGAGTCAGCGGAAACGACCCGATTCATTTTTCCGCCGAGTCGTTGAAATGCTGCCCAAACCAGGACGGGCGACATTATAACGGGCTGTTCGATGCCGGCCGCCGGGTGGCATGGAGATGCCCGGCGACCAGCCCTTGTCCAGCCAGCAGCGGGACTGGCGTGCTTAGTCGGCCTTGACGATATGCCAGACTTCGCCGACGCCGTCGCCGGTCACATCGCCGGGCTTCTTGTCCTTTATGAAGGTGTAGACCGGCTTGCCGTCATAGGCCCACATCTTGGTGCCGTCGGTGCGGTCGACGACGCTCCACTCGTCATCCGCCTTGGCGCCGGCTTCGGCTTTCAGCGGCGGCCAGTTGGTGGCGCATTTGTCGTAGCAGTTGCTCTTGCCCTTCTCGTCCTTGTCATAGGTGTAAAGC
>NZ_RZPW01000230.1:0-8300 GCF_003998455.1 Mesorhizobium sp. M7A.F.Ca.CA.001.08.2.1
GCTTTTCGGGTTCCTTGAACGAGCATTCCGCGTCCAACTCGATATTGTTCGTCATGGCTGAAACCCCTCCGATATTTACCGGATAGAGACAGCGGCCACTTCTACTTTGCAACTGCCCCCTAATCTATTTCATATATTATGATATGCATTGCCTGGCATTTTTTACACGTGGTAAACCGCAACAATATAACCTGATATATGTTTGTTTCTGGAGGCCTCGTTGGCGGGCGATCAGTCGGCATCTTTTTGGTGAATCAAAGTATAAATTTGAATAAAATTTTAAATAAAATAGATGAAGACAGTTGCTGGATATTTATCCACCTTCCTTTCCAATAATTTGAGACAAGATTGGTAGCGTCCACAGTCAAAGGTGGGCGTTATGAAAAAGCAAAAATCGGTTCCGGGAAAAACCGGGCTCCAGATGCTCCTGCTGGCAATCGGGCTTGTCGGCCTGGCGGGGCCGTCATTCGCGAGCGATATCGCCGCACCCGGCAAGCCCCAGGAGAAGGTCCAGACGCCGCCCTGTCTCGGCGGTGTTTCACTGACGAGGCCCCAGCCCTGGCAGCCTGCGGACGCTTACCGGATCGGTATGGTCACCGGCAGCTATGGCCCGGATGTCGACCGCGGGGACGGCTCGTCAACGGCGCGAGATGACGCCGGGATAGATCCGGTGCAGACCGCGTCGATTATTCCAGGGGTCTTCGGATCGGTTGCCTTGTCCATGCGCAATTTTCCCGTCGCGGCGCGCTGGGCGCCTGTCTACCGGGCAATCACCGCTTGTTCGGCAGGCAGCCCCTGCGAGCACAAGAGCACGGCTTTTGCCGGCATGATCGCTGCCGCTCAAGGCAAGGGATTCAGCGAGAAGCTGTCCTTCGTCAACAGCAGCGTCAATCGCCTGATCGCCTACAGGAAAGACAGCCTCGTCTACGGCAAGCTCGACTATTGGGCGAAGCCTTCGGAGATTCTTGAGCGGCGAGCCGGCGATTGCGAGGATTTTGCCATCCTCAAGATGACGGCCCTGCTGAGGGCCGGCATTCCGACGCAAAGCATGGCGCTTGTCGTCCTCCAGGATCGCAAGAGAGGCTTCTTTCACGCAGTGCTGTCGGTGAGCACAGGCAGCGGCACCTTCATTCTCGACAGCCTCAGCAACACCGTTATGCGTGACAGCGATCTCCCGGATTACGTCCCGCTCTATTCGTTCAGCACGGACCGGGCCTGGATCCACGGTTCAAGACCGGGCGGCGCCCAGATGGCCGACATCAAGGGCGGTTTCGCAACCGTCGCACCCGGCGAAGGTTTTCAGCCATAGGGTTTCGGCCAGTCTAAGCCGTAGGTTCTCGCCAAGGACTGGCGGCATTCACCCGCCGAAGACGAACGCCATCAGCAGTTCCGGCTCGAGCACCGGAGCCCGCACCGCATTCAATTGCCCCCGGTAACGACGATCACCCGCGCCGATGACAAAACCGGTGGCCACCGGCGATTCGCCATTGGCGTCGAGCCGCGTGAAGATGTCGGCCACATTGAGATCCAGCGCCAGCTTGAGGTCGTGCCGTGCGTCATCGCTTGGGGCGATCGGCAATTGGCGTTTGACCAGTTGCTGGAACGGCGCGTTGAACGACAGGATCTTCTTCGACGAAGCCAGCGCAAAGGCCGGAGACGGGCACGCGACCAGTATGGCGTTGATGGTGTTGATCGATGCAAGCCTTCGCAAGGTCAGGTTTTCGTCGCCCAATCCACGCATGCAGGCCACCCTGATCGCGGATGTCAGATTGCCTGTCTGGGCCTGGCTTTCGGCGATCTCGTCGATGAGCATGCCGATCGTGCACTTCCTGCTTTCGGCCATCTGCTTCAGCGACATCCAGAATGCCCGCTCCAGACGAATGCCGCGCCGTATGCCGCCTCGCGCCACGACCCGAAACTCCAGCCCGAAATCCTCGGCGGCGACTGGTGCAAGCAGCCGCTCGCGATCGGAATGATGAGGGCTGGCGCTACCGCTCACTCATCGCCTCCTCGCGCGCTTTGTTGATCGGCTTCAGGAGGTAGTGCAGGATCGTCTTGCGCCCGGTCTTGATGTCGACCGAGCAGATCATTCCGGGGATGATCGAATAGGCCTTGCCGTCTCTTTGAAGCGTCGATTTGTCCGTCGCCACGCGCACCTGATAATAGGGCTCCCCCGTTTTCTGATCGACCAGGCTGTCGGCTGTGATGTTGGAGACCTTGCCCTCGATGCCGCCGAAGATCGAGAAATCATAGGCGGTGACCTTGATAAGGGCTTCCTGGTCGGGACGGATGAAGGCGACATCCCGCGGCGAGACCCGCGCCTCCACCAGCAACGTTTCGGAGGTTGGCACGATGCCGGCCACGACGGCGCCAGGCTGGACGAAGGCGCCGACCGTGTTCAGTTCCAGCGTGTTGACGATGCCGTCCACGGGAGACCGGATATCGGTGCGCGCGACCTTGTCGGTGGCTCCCCTTATGGTTTCATCCACCACCGAAAGGTCCGCCAGCGCCTGGGTAAGGTCGTCCAACGCCTCCTGCTGCAATTGCAGGCCGAGTTCCTCGACCTGAAGCTGGGCTTCCGTGATCGACGATTTGATCTTCTTTATCGTTTCGCCGGCAAGGTTCAGCTGGCCGTTGAGTTCGGTCTGTTCGCGCTCTACCCGGAGCTGCTCGGTCCTTGCCATCAGGCCTTTCTTGACCATCGCGTCGACGAGTTTTGCCTCCTGGTCGCTGACGACCAGGTTCTTAGAAAGACGATCGGAATTGGCCTCCGCCTCGGCAAGTTCCTTCTCGCGCTGATCGAGGCGTGACTTGAGCACGGACAGCTTGTTGTCGAAGTTCCCGCGCCGGGCGATGAGCAGCTTCTGTTCATTGTCGCAGATTTGCGGAGCGACCGACTGGATGTCCTGCGGGCACGGAAATGGGCCCGAGAGATTGCCGGCCTGTTCGTATTTCAGCCTTGCTATGCGCACTTCGAGCGCGCGCGCCTTGGCCTGCTGCTCGCCAAGGCTGGACGTGTTGAGCGTGTTGTCCAGGCGGATGATGAGATCGTTCTTCTTGACGACCTGGCCGATCGTCACGGCGATTTCCTGAACCACACCGGCCTCGCTCGCCTGGATGATCTGGGTCTTGGAAGCAGGTATGACCTTGCCGTCGCCGCGTGCGATCTCATCGACTTCGGCAAAGGACGCCCAGGCGACAAAAACGACGAAGAGCGCTCCGATGATGAATATGGACGCCGACGCAAACAGCGGCGGTCGATCTTCCCTGGCAAGCATTTCCCACGCCCCAACGCATTGGATGCAGCAATAATTGTTTTGTCAGGCGCTTGTTTTCTGCAACGCCTGTATGACTTGGTCCTTCGGTCCGTCGGCAACGATTTTGCCCTGTTCGATAACGATCAGGCGGTCGGCCAGTTCAAGCATGCTGAACCGATGTGTGGAGACGATCAGCGTCGTGTCGCGGTCAAAGGCGACTTTGAGCTGCTTGATCAACTGGCGTTCGGAAGCAAGATCCATCGAGCCCGACGGCTCGTCCAGAAAGACGATTTTCGGTTTGGTCAGCAGCAGGCGCGCGATCGCCACCGTCTGCCTCTGGCCGCCGGAAAGATTGGTGCCGCGCTCGCCGACATTCATGTCGTAGCCGCGCGGGTGGCGTGAGACGAAATCGTCGACGCCGGCCGCCTTTGCCGCTTCGATGATCTGTTCGTCTGTAGCCTCGGGGCATGCCATCAGGAGGTTTTCCTTGATGGTGCCCGAGAACAGGTCGCCGGCCTGCGCAACGATGCCGACCGCGGCGCGAACCTCGGACGGGTGATACTGGCGAATGTCGATCCCATCCAGCAGCAACTCACCGGAAGTCGGCAGGAAGAGCCGGCCGACCAGCCGACCCATCGTCGTCTTTCCCGATCCTATGCGGCCGATGATGCCGATCCGCTCACCCGGCTTGACCGAGAAATTCAGGCCGGTCAAAACTTCGTTTTCCGAGCCTGGATAGACAAACCCGACATTCCTGAACACCATCGCCCCCTTGCGGATGGGGCGGTTGACGAAGCCCACCGTGTCGGGTCGATCTTCCGGTTGAGCCATGATCGAATTCACCATCCTCAGCGAGAGCATGGCCTGGCGGAACCGGGACAACGTTATGGCGATCTGGCCGAGCGGCGCCACGGCCCTGCTCGCCAGCATCACCGTTCCTATGATTGCTCCTGTCGAAACATGCCCTTCCGAGAAGGCATAGGCGCCGGCCACGACCAGGGCGACGGTCACCAGCTGCTGTATGGACTGGGTGATGTTGCCCGCTGCCGCCGAAAGCTGCTTGATCTTCTCGGACGTGTTGGCGGCGTTCTTGGAGTGCTCTCCCCATTTCCGCAGCAGATACGCCTCGGCGCGCAGCGACTTGATGGTCTCCAGCGTCGAGATGGATTCGACCAGCAGGGCCTGGCGCTGCGATGCTTCGTTCATCGAGGCTGCGACGCGCTTGCCGATGCGGCGCTGAGTGACCAGGCCGACGATGACGGACATCACGAAGGCCAGCGCCGGTATGATCACCAGCCAGCCGCCTATCGCATAGATCACAAGGAGAAAGACGAAGACGAATGCCGTGTCGATGAACACGCTTATGGTGTTGGAGGTGAAGAACTCCCTGACGAATTCATATTGCGTGACCCTGTTTGCGTATTCACCGGTCGAGCCGGGACGCGCCGAAAGCGACGAGTTCAGCACTTTTTCGAACAGCAGATATGATATCCGCAGATCCGCCTTGCGGCCGGCATAGTCGATGAGGGAAGCCCTTGCCGTCTTCAAAAGCAGGTCGAACAGGATGACCGCACCGATGCCGAGAGCCAGGACCCACAGTGTCGATATCGCCTTGTTCGGCAGGATCCTGTCGTAGACGTTCATGGTGAAGATCGGCGAGGCTATGGCCAGCAGATTGATGAACACCGCCGCCAGGACGACTTTCGAGTAGGTGCGCCAGAAGGCGCCCATCGTCCCCGTAAGCCAATGTCTTCGCTCGATCCTGGCCGCCGAGCCGACCGACATGGTCTCGGCGGCATTGGCATAGGTGATCGAAAAGGAAGCGCCGCCGCTGATGTAGCTGGCGGCCAGTTCCGACCGGCCGATCGTGGTGCGGCCGTCTTCCTGGGGCGCGGTGATATACGCATCGCCTTCGCCTAAAGCCAGCAGGGCGACGGGCAATTGGCTGACGCGAAAGACGATGGCCGGCAGGTCGATACGCCCCCTGAGAAAATCGCGATGATTGAACTCGGTGACTTCCAGGCCGATGCGTTCGGCAAGGTGCCTGATGTCGTCGGCCGCAATTCGCGTGTCCGAGAGCGGCACGCCGGCAAACAGCACGGTCTCCGCGCTCGGCCTGCCGAGATATCCGGCAACGGCCGAGAAGCAGGCCTTGAACGCCTCCTTCGGGGAGAGGATGTTGGGTTGCTGGTTCACGATCTGCCCGTCAGGACGCTCGCTGGACCTTGTGCTGTCCTATTTCTTCCTCACCGGAGCGAGAATATCGAATGGCAGGTCGTTCTTCTGCTCCGATGGCGTCCGCGCATAGGTTTCTGTGTCCGCGGTTTCCGGTGCTGCGAACTCGGTGCGTGCATAGGCCGTCGCTTGCTTTGCCGGCTCGAGATTCATCGTTTTCAGCAACTGTCCGGTCGCGGCCAGGAGCCGGTACTGGGCAAACAGCGATGCGTAGGACGCGGTATCCGCCAGCGTTGCCGTGTTGAACCGTGTATTCTGCGCGTCGAGCACGTCGAGCAGCGAGCGCTGTCCGACCTTGAACTGCTCGCGATAGGAAGCAACCAGCTTCTCATTGGCAGCGGCTTGTTGCCTCAGGGTCTTTGCCAGATCGGCTTGCCGGAAACGGCGATCCCATGAGGTGCGAACGGCTTCCTCGATTTCGCGCTGGACCTGATGCAGCGCGAGACGCTGTTCACTGGTGCGGCGGATCTGCTCCTGCTCGTTGGCCTTGTCGATGCCACCGCGGTAGAGGTTCCAGCGCAGGACCACGCGCGCCTGCAGGTCGGTGGTGTCGCCATCGTCGCCGTCAATGTCGGTTCCTGCCCGGGCCCGACCTTCAGCGATGATGGAGGGGCCAAATTTTGCCCGCGCAGCGTCCACGAGGGAGGCCGCCGCGTCGATGTCGCTGTTGGCCATGTGTACGCGCGGATTGCTTTCCCGCGCCAACCCTATCGCGTCGTCGAGCGAGCGCGGGAGTGCGGCCGAAACATCGCCGGGCCTCGAAGGGCTGGTCAGTGGCTTTCCGACGGTTTTGAAGAAGCGGATCTTGGCCGCTTCCAGTTCCTCGGTCGCCTCCTGCATGCGCGCCTTGGCGGCGAACAGCCGTTCCTCGGCCTGTTGCCGGTCGGCCTCGTTCAGCGCGCCGCCCGAGATGCCTTGCCGGATGTCGCCGAGAATTGCCTGGTGGAAGCCCAGATTTTTCTTCGCTTCGGCAACGATCGAAGCCTGCAGCATGTATTCCAGATAGTCCTGGACAACGGACAGCCCGATGAATTCGGACCGTTCCAGCACGCGGAACGAAGCGCCATCGACGCGCGATGCCTGACGGTTCAATTCGGCCCGCCTTCCGCCGCTGTCATAAAGCGTCTGCGAAACGGTAAGATCCGTTTCAGCCGGATAGAGCGCATCGCCTTCGATGGAAAGAGAGCGCCGGGACGGATTGTCGAGCCGGCGAACGCCAGCCGATGCCTCGACATCGACACTGGGAAGATAAAGGCCCTTGGCTTGCCGCAACTCGAACTCGATGGCTTCGCGATTTTCGATCGCCTGTCCAATCTCGGGATTGGACTCCACCGCGACAGTCATCGCCTCCTTGAGCGTGAGCGCGTGAGCGCTGCCGCAGGTCAGCATGGTGGCCGCCATCAAAAGACCAAGGCGCCTGCCTATGGTCGACATGTTTGTCGTATTCATTAATCCCACCCTAACGTTTCCCCAGCGTCCTTTTCAGAGCGCTAACCAAGCCAAGGCCTGCCCGTCGGCGGATTATCCACAAATTCACGGAATGTGTGAGCGATTATTGATTTAGAGGGCGCTAAATAGCCTTTTTAAGCAACAAGGCTGCGAGATGTAGCAAAAATAGCACATAACGTCGGCTCGCTGCGGTTGTATCCAGACGCCGCATTCAGTGGGAAAGCACAAAAAACGGCAGGCCAGTGGGCCGGTATGGCCAGAATCATGGCCGGTTCGGATAGCGGCTGTCGATGATCCAACCTGAAGTTGAGCCCTTTTTCGGGCGCGTCCCTTTGGATGCCGCGCCCAAAAATACTCCATCGCGGCGGCCGGCGTACGCTTCATGTGGCTCACTGCGGCCAAAAGCTGGTCAGCGCGCACCCTAATTTGCGCTCAACGCCACCATGCGGTCGAGCGCCGCGGTCAGGCCGCGAAGCGACACAGGGAAGCTCAGCGGGGTCTCGGCGTCCGTCGTGACATTGAGCTTCAGCACCGAGCCTCCCCTCAGCTTTCCAAGCGTCGGCCGATCGACCGTAAAGACGGAGACGCAACCCGTCGGCAGGCAGGTCCTGAAGCGCTGCGGGGACAGCGGCGGTTGATCGTCGATCTGCAGCGTCACGCCCGGATCAAGGAGGATGCCGAAGGGCAGAAGCAGGGTAGCCGTCGTCGAACCGTCCGGGCGTGCCGCGATCTCCATGGCAAGAAGCCTCTGCCCGTTCTGCTGGACCTGGTCTTGCGCAAGCGAGCACACTCTCGCCTTTTCCCGTACCGAACAGGTCACGCTCCAGTCCTGATAGACCTCACGCAGCGATGAGGGTCCATCCGGGACAGCCGCCACCTGTTGCTGGGCAGACGCCGGCGACATCAATGAGAATAGAATCGCTCCACATGCGGAGACGGCCTTCGGGCCAAGCTTCATGTGCAGACCCATTCGCGGATCTTGCATTTCTCTCCCGTCGCCTCGCAGGCCTGCAAAGCGAGATCCTCCGCTTCCCGACGGGTCTCGGCCGAGTTCACGCCCCAGGGCGTGAAACGGTTCTCCACTTTGTCTGCCACGGCAAGCGCACCGCAGTGCTTGTAGGGAAAGCCGGTCTCGTCGTCATCATTCCAATGGCGATGGTTGCGGAAGACGGTGACGACGTTGCAGGCCTTTCCGCCTGCGTTCTCGCAATATTTCTGTGCGATGTCCTTCGCTTCCTGCCGCTTGTCGGCGCCCCAGAAGAAGCCGTATTTGCTATCGGCCTGCGAATAGGCAATGGCCGCCCATATGCCTTTTTCCTCCTGTTGCGGTTCCGATGGGGCCACAAGGTCGGCTGAGAC
>NZ_RZPW01000231.1:0-8295 GCF_003998455.1 Mesorhizobium sp. M7A.F.Ca.CA.001.08.2.1
GGCTACGGCTATACGGTCGACCAGAGCCAGCGCCAGGCTCTTGCCGACCGTATAGCCGTAGCCGCCCGAGGTGACGAAGCCGACGCGTCGGCCCTGATGCCAGACAGGCTCAAAACCGCTGGCATCGGCGTCGAGCGCAACGATTTCCAGCGTCACCAGGCATTGGCCGCTGCCGGCCTCCCGCTGTTTCAACGCTGCTTCGCGGCCGATGAAGTCGCTCTTGCCGAAAGCGATGAAGCGGTCGAGACCGGTCTGGCCCGGCGTATAGCCTTGCGTGAATTCACGCGACCAGATGCCAAAGCTCTTCTCCAGCCGCAGCGCATTGAGCGCATAGTAGCCGATTTCAGCAAGGCCCAGATCCTCGCCCGCAGCCAGCAGCGTGTCGCGCAGAGTGGCGTGCATGGTCACGGGGCAACTGATTTCGAAGCCGAGTTCGCCCGCGATCGACAGCCGCGCCACACGTGCCTGCACCATACCGATGTCGAATGCGCCACAGGCCATGAACGGCAATGCTGCGCCGGAAACATCCTGATGCGTCGTGCGCTCCAGAATCTCCCGCGCATTCGGCCCCGTGAGCAGGAAGCCGCTCATCGTGTCGGAGAGGTCGGCGATGGTGACGCCCTCCGCCGCATGGCTCTCGAACCAGCGCATGTGGAATTCCCGGAGATAGTAGGAGCCCATCAGCCAATAAGAGCCGCCGCCCCAGTTGAAGACGGTGAGGTCGCCCTTCAGCCGTCCGTCATGGCCGAGCATCGGCGCCAGGCCGGCCCGCCCCGGCTTCGGCAATCGGCAGGCGAGCAGCCGGTCCAGCCACGCCTCCGCACCCAGCCCCGACACCGCATAGCGCGCATAGGCCGAGATATCGACCAGGCCGGCGGCGCGCCGCACCTGCAGCGCCTCCTCGCCGACGATGTCGAAGGCGTTGGAGCGCCGCAGCGTCGTGCTCTCGGCAAATCCCATCGGCGCGAAATAGGCCGGGATTTCCAGCCCCCAGGAAGCCGTCCATTCGCATCCCGCCGCGCTCATGCCGTCATAGGCGCCGGGGCGTTTCAGCGGCCGGCCGGCGGGCAGCCGTTCATTGGGAAAGGTCATGACGAACCGGCGCGAATAGAACTGGCGCGTCGTCTGCCTGAGATATTCGCGGTTGGCGGCGAAGGCACCGTAGCGAGCGATATCCATGCCGAAGATGTCGGCCTGCGGTTCGCCGAAAATCATCCATTCGGCCAGCGACTTGCCGACGCCGCCGCCCTGGCTGAAACCGGCCATGACGCCGCAGGCGACCCAGTAGTTCCTCAGGCCGCGCACCGGCCCGACAATCGGATTGCCGTCCGGCGTGAAGGTGAAGGCGCCGTTGACCCATTTGCGGATACCGGCCGTCGCCAGGCAAGGGAAGCGCTCATGCGCCTTGGCGAGTTCCGGGCTGATGCGGTCGATGTCTTCCGGGATCAGCTCTATGCCGTAGTCCCACGGCGCTCCGTCCATGTTCCAGTGCTTTGGGTTCTGCTCATAGACGCCAAGCAGCACACCCTTGCGCTCCTGCCGCAGGTATGAAAAGCCGTCGAGATCGACGGCGATGCCGATTTCCCTGTCAAGTGCTGCGATCTCCGGAATGTCATCGGTGATGAAATAGTGGTGCTCCATCGGCGTCACCGGCAGGTCGACGCCGGCCATGCGGCCGAGCTGCTTCGCCCACAGCCCGCCGGCATTGATGACATGCTCGGCGATGATGGTGCCCTGCTCGGTGATGACGTCCCAGCGCCCGTCGGCACGTGCTTTCAGCTCGACGACCCGGTTGCGCAAGATGATGTCGGCGCCGCGCTTCTTCGCAGCACCCGCATAGGCATGCGTGGTGCCGTACGGGTCGAGGTGACCCTCGTTGGAATCATGCAGGCCGCCTAGCACGCCGGTGACGTCGACGATCGGGCAGATCGCCTTGATCTCGTCGGGCGTGACCAGGCGCGCGGTCTCGATGCCGACAGACTGGAACACGGCCCAGGCTGATTTCAGCCACTCCCAGCGCGCGGGATCGCTGGCGATGTTGACGCCGCCCGTCATGTGCAGGCCGATATCCCAGCCGGATTCGGCCTCGATCTCCCGGTAGAGATTGATGGTGTAGTCCTGCAGCGCCGCCACGTTGGGATCGGCGTTGAGCGCATGGAAGCCTGCCGCCGCGTGCCAGGTCGAACCGGCCGTCAGTTCTGCGCGCTCGATCAGCGCCACATCGCTCCAGCCGAACCGCGTCAGGTGATAGAGCACCGAGGCTCCGACCACGCCACCTCCGATGACGACTGCGCGGTAGTGCGACTTCAAGGCTTCCCCTCCACGGTTGGTCCGAAGACTGGAGCATATATCTACTAGACATAAGTGTCCAGTGCCGGCGCGCGCATCGTTTTTCGTCGACCGCCGGCATGCACTGCGCGCTGTCACGCAAGCATCATGTTCGCGCCGTAGACCGCATTTCGGGGAGGCTTGCGCAGCATCATCGATGTCGCACCTCTTTCAGTTTTTCGTCCCGCGGCCGCTCCGGCACATCCGTCACAAAGAGGATTATCCATGAAGCACCTGTATCGACCCGCGTCGCTTGGCGTCGCGCTGGCCTTGTTCACCGCCTTGGCGCCGGCGCTCGCCGACAGCACCGCGACCGTCGGCGGCCTCGTCAACAAGGGGCTGGTCGGCGTCGGCCGCATCCCGGCCGCTCAGCGCGACAAGTTCGGCGAGACCTTCGGCTCGGGTTCCGGCATGGCGATCGACGCATCAGGCTGGACGCATGACACCGCCGGCTACAGGGGTTCGCTCTGGCTGTTGCCGGACCGTGGCTACAATGTCGTCGGCACCACCGACTACCGGCCGCGCCTCAACACGATCGCCATCGAATTTGCTCCGGTCGCACCGGGCGCGGCACCTGCTGCCGGCCAGGAGCAGACGGGCGTCAAGGCAACGCTCGCCGACACCATGCTTCTCACCGACGACAAGGGGGCTGATGCCACAGGCCTCGACCCACTCAACGGCGTGCGCGCGGCAAGCGGCGACATGCCGATCCTGCCGCAAGCCGACAATGGCAAGCTGGCGCTCGACAACGAGGCGATCGTGCGGCTGCCCGATGGTTCGATGTTCATCTCCGACGAATACGGCCCGAACATCTATCGGTTTTCCGCCGACGGG
Source organism: Mesorhizobium sp. M7A.F.Ca.CA.001.08.2.1 (assembly GCF_003998455.1). NCBI lineage: Bacteria > Pseudomonadati > Pseudomonadota > Alphaproteobacteria > Hyphomicrobiales > Phyllobacteriaceae > Mesorhizobium > Mesorhizobium sp. M7A.F.Ca.CA.001.08.2.1. The sequence goes on from NZ_RZPW01000231.1 coordinate 3,163, forward strand.
CATCTGCTGTCGGCAACCCAGCCACCGGCCGCCTTCGTGCCGATGCGCCACGGCACGCCGAACTTCGCCTCGGACAATCCGGGACCCGGTGCCGCCGAGCCCGATCCGAAGGACCCCGAGACCGGCCGCCAGAACAACCAGGGCCTGGAGGGAATGGCGATGACGCCGGACGGCAAGTTCCTGATCGCGGTGCTGCAATCGGCGCCCCGGCAGGATGGCGGCGATTCGCCCGCGACGCGCCAGAACACGCGTGCGCTGGTCTATGACGCGTCCGACCTCGCCCACCTCAAACTGGCGCATGAGTATGTCGTGCCGTTGCCGGTGTTCAAGGATGCCAAGGGCAAGACCAAGATCGCCGCGCAGAGCGAGATCGTGGCGCTCTCCGACAAGACCTTCCTGATGCTGGCGCGCGACAGCGGCAACGGCCAGGGGCTGAAGGGCGACACCTCGCTGGTGCGCCAGATCTTCGTCGTCGACGTCTCGGCCGCGACCGACATCGCCGGCGGCGCCTTCGATGCCGCCGACAAGCCGCTGGCGCCCAAGGGCGTGCTCGACCCGTCGGTGATGCCGGCCAAGCTGACGCCGTTCATCGACATCAACGACAAGGGCGAACTCGGCCGCTTCGGCCTGCACAATGGCGCGCCGAACGACAAGAACAACCTGTCGGAGAAGTGGGAGGCGATGTCGGTGGTCAGCGTTCTCGATCCGAAGCTGCCCGACGACTACTTCCTGTTCGTCGCCAACGACAACGACTTCCTCGCCCAGGACGGTTTTCAGGTCGGCGCACCCTACAAGGCGGAAGACGGCGCCGATGTCGACACCATGTTCCTGGTCTATCAGGTCACGCTGCCGGGTCTCGCCAGGAAGTAACCACCACTGCCCGGGCGGGCGCGCTTGGCGCGTCCGCTGGGGCTCGCGGCTGGGCATGAACGAAGCAGCGGCTTTCAGTGCGGCGCGTTCGCAAGGGTGCATCTCGGTCCCGCCTGCGATATCATCGTGGACTGGATCCAAATCACCATCCGCCGAGTTGCCCGCCATGGACGAAAAAATGCCCGCGCGCCGGCGCACCGGCGACCTGACCAGCGGCCCGATCCCGCGCACGCTTCTGCTGTTCGCCCTGCCGGTGCTCGGCTCCAACGTGCTGCAGTCGCTCAACGGCTCGATCAACGCCGTCTGGGTCGGCCGTTTTCTCGGCGAATCGGCGCTGACCGCCACCTCTAACGCCAACCTCGTCCTGTTCCTGATCCTCGGCACCGTGTTCGGCATCGGCATGGCGGCCACCATCCTGGTGGCCCAGTCGGTCGGTGCCCGCGACCTGCCCGAGGCGCGCCGCATTGTCGGCACCAGCGCGACGTTCTTCTTCCTCGTCTCGGTTATCTTCGCGGTCTGCGGCTGGATCTGGGTTGACGCCATTCTCAACACGCTCGGCACACCGGCCGACGCCTTGCCGCTGGCGCGCTCCTATCTGCGCATCATCTTCGTCGCCGTGCCGATGATGAACCTTCTGTCCTTCGTCATGACCGTGCTGCGCGGTGCCGGCGATTCACGCACCCCCTTCTTCTTCATGGCGCTGGCCGTCGTCCTCGACATCGTGCTCAACCCATTGCTCATCGCCGGCATCGGACCGTTTCCCGAACTCGGCATCGCGGGCTCCGCCACGTCCACGCTGATCGGCCAGACGGTAAGCGTGATCGCCATCCTGATCGTTCTCTATGTGCGCAAGCATCCGCTGCGGCTGGCCGGCGCCAATCTCGCTCTGTTGCGGCCCGATCCCACCTTGCTGCGCATCGTCGTCTTCAAGGGCGTGCCGATGGGCCTGCAGATGATCGTCATTTCGGCGGCGGCACTGACGGTGATGGGCATCGTCAATTCCTACGGCTCACAGGTCGCCGCCGCCTACGGCATCGCCGCCCAGCTGTGGACCTACATCCAGATGCCGGCGCTCGCCATCGGCGCCGCCGTTTCCTCGATGGCGGCGCAGAATGTCGGCGCCGGGCGCTGGGACCGGATCGGCCGCATCGCCGCCTCCGGCGTCGGCTTCAACCTGGTCCTGACCGGCGCGCTGGTTGCCGTGCTGTCGGTTTTCGACCGTTCGGTGCTGAGCCTGTTCCTGAGCCGCGACAGCGCGGCGATCGACATCGCCGTCCACATCAACAATGTCGCCTCGTGGTCGTTCATCCTGTTCGGCATAACCATCGTGCTGTTTGCCACCGTACGAGCCACGGGTGCCGTGATGCCGCCGCTGATCATCCTGGTCATCTCGGTGCTGGTCGTGCGCACCGGCTTTGCCTATTTCATGCGTGGCGTGATCGGCGAGGAAGCGCTGTGGTGGAGCTTCCCGGCGGGTTCGATCAGCTCGCTTGTACTGGCGGCGGCCTACTATCGTTTCGGCCGCTGGCGCACCACGCACATGATCGAGGACAGGCCGGCCGCCGGCGAGCCGCCGGACACCGGTCTTGGCGTGCCGCGCGGACGCGCGCATCTTTCGCCTGAAACACCGAACGGCTGAAGCCCGGTTCCGCTGGACCGCTCCAGGCCTCAACGCCGTTTCAGCCCAAAAGCCAGCGCCACCAACGAAAACGCCACGATCATGCCGGCGAACGCCAGGCTGGCAGCGACGGGACTGGCATAGGTCGAAACGATGCCGATGCCGATGACGGGCAAGGCGTTGCCGACAAAGCAGCAGATGAAGAAGCTGGACACCACTTCGGCGCGACGATCCTTGGGCGCGATCTCGTTCACCACTTGCAGGCCGCCACGGTAACCAAGCGCCGCCGCAACGCCGCAACAGGCCGTCGCAGCAACCATCAGTGCCATCGAGGCCAATATCTGCGCCGCCATCACCAACGAGACGCTTGGGATCATCAATGCCAGCGCAGCCAGCATCGCCTTGCTGCTCTTCATGTGCATCAGAACGACAATGCTGATCGCGGTGACGATCGCCAGCTCGAAGAACAGCGCGCCGGCGACGGCATGGTTGGTCTCATGCAGCTGCTGCGCCAGGATGCTCGGCGCCAACGCGGCGTAGAACCCGACCAGCGCCATCGCGCCGAAGCCGGTCACCGCCGGCGCGACGAAGCGCGCACGGATTTCCTCCGGGACGGAAAGTCGCGGCCGCAAGGAGATCCCCCCGAGGCCGTCCGGCTTCGCCACCGTTTCGCGAATGCGCCAGACCAGGATCGTCACCACCACAAGTGCTGCCAGATAGACGATGAAGATCAGCCGCAACGGCCATGGCTCGTATTCAGCCAGAAATCCCGAAATCAGTGCGCCGAGGCCGAGGCCGAGGAAATTGGTGCTGGTGGCAATCACACTGGCGCGCGACTTGTCCGCGCCGGGAAGAAGCTCGGCAATCCACGCGGTTCCGGTCCCCGCGCCGACGCCGATGCCAAGCCCGCTCAGGATGCGGGCGACGTCGAGCGAGACGACGTTTACGGCAAACAGGAAGACAAGCGCACTGACGATGGCGACGAGCATGGCCGCCAGGCTCGCGGGCCGGCGTCCGACAATATCGGAGACGCTGCCCAACATCAGAAGTGCCGCCAGATTGCCGACGACATACACGGCGTAGATCAGCGTCAGGGTGATTTGTGAAAAGCCGAATTGCTGCTTGTAGACGATGTAGAGCGGCGTCAGCACCGTGCTGCCGGCAAACAGCACCGCAATCATCGCGGCGACGGTGGGGATTGCGAGAGCATCGCCACCTGCCCCTTCGTGCGTATGCGCAAAATCGCGAATGGCCATGGCCAACCTCGTCACCAATTTCGGGGATCGAGGATCTAACGCGGTTTCATCCACGACGTTCCAGCCGACAGGCAGGCTCCTGACAGCACGGTGGACATTGCTTGAGCGGGATGTCCGCCGGCTGAACAGGCTCGGATCGGGGCCCGCGGCTCCGATCCGTCATCTATCGTTCAATCGGTCGGCGTTACCTGCAAGCAAAGCCGGGCGCGATCTTGCACTTGCCGGGACGCGGCCTGTGCGGCGGCCGATGGTGCGGAGGACGGTGCGGCTTGTGCCAGTGTGGCGGCCGATGCGGCGGACGCACGATGATGATTGGCGGGCGAACGATCTGGGTGCGTTCAAGATAACCGGCGCTGGCCCAGCCGCTCACGCCGCCGCCATGGATTCTACACCAGCCCGGCTGGCAGCCGGTGACATTGACTCTGAAGCCGGCGGGCAGCGTTCCCACCCTGGCGTATCCCGCTCCCGGCCCGCTGCGGACGTTGAGGTTGGTCGAGGTGTGAGCGCTGTAGGCGAAGGCCGCGGCGGACGTCCCGAACACCGCGGCCAGGATGGTCGCGGCCACAAGCAGAAAACGAAATCTCATCAGTCCCCTCCATTCGAATCCCGGCCGTTCACCTGCTCCGGCCAAGATTGCCCTGCAAGAGGAGCGGCCAAGCCAAGAAAAGTCAACAGGTGGGCGGCCGTAACCGTCCTGGCCAACGGGACTGATGCCGGATTTTCCTTGGACATGGTTGAGGAATTTCACGGTTGCCATTTATTGGCTCCTCAACATCCGCTAGCGTTTACTCTCTTTCGACAATTCATCGCGGGCAAAGGTGGGATCCATGGGCAAAGGCAGGGTCGAGGCATTCACCGATGGCGTCGTGGCTATCATCATCACCATCATGGTGCTTGAGTTGAAAGTGCCGCATGGCGAGGATTTCTCCGCCTTGGTGCCGTTGTGGCCGATCTTCTTCTGCTACGTGCTGTCCTTCATCAATGTCGGCATCTACTGGAACAATCTGCACAACATGTTCCACACCGTTCAGCGGGTCGACGGGCGCGTGCTGTGGGCGAACCTCAATCTGCTGTTCTGGCTGTCGCTGATGCCGGTGACCACAGCCTTCATGGGCGAGAACCACTTTGCGCCGGTGCCGGTAGCAGTCTATGGCACCGACCTCGCGCTATGCGCCATCGCCTACACCATACTCGCCGCAGCGCTGCATCGCCTGCACGGCAATGATACCGCCTTTGCCAAGGCGCTGGGTAATGACCGCAAGGGGAAGCTCTCGCTGGCTGTCTATATCGTGGCCGTCGTGCTGACCTTCGTCAGCCAGTGGATCGGCGTCGCGCTCTATGTGCTGGTCGCGATGATATGGCTCGTACCGGATAGGCGCTTTGCGCGGG
>NZ_RZPW01000232.1:0-8283 GCF_003998455.1 Mesorhizobium sp. M7A.F.Ca.CA.001.08.2.1
GGTCTACAGCGTGTTCTTCTCGATCAACGCGGTCGCCTTCATCGGCATGTCGCAGATGACGGGGCTGCTGGCCGAGCGCTTCGGCCTGCGACGCGTGGTGCGCGTCGCGGTGACCGGCTATGCCACGACGATGGTGGTGCTGTTCGCGGTGATGGCGACGGGCATCGACCGGCTCGACGTGATGGCGGCGCTGCTGTTCGTCGGCTACGGCTTCCTTGGTCTGGTCATTCCGACCACGTCGGTGCTGGCCATGGAAGAGCATGGCGAGATTGCCGGCACGGCGTCAGCGCTGATGGGCACGCTGCATTTCGCCATCGGCGCACTGGCCATGGGTGTTGCCGGCGTGTTCTTCGACGGTACGCCGCTGCCGATGGTGGCCGGCATCACGCTCTGCGCGGTGATTTCCTTCACGCTGGCCAAGGTCACGCTCGGCCGCTCTCGCGAGGCCGTCGAGGCGCCGGCCGAGTAGGCACTGCTCGCAGGTATATGAAAAGGCCGGGTTTTCCCGGCCTTTTTTATGTCTGAGAAGCTGCGTCCGTCCCCTCGTTCATCACCTCGGTATCACGTTTAAGTTGGTACCTTGCATAAGAAGGTACCTGCCGATATGGTGTACTGGACTTGCCGGGAGCGACCGTGACCGATCCAAATGATGTCCAGCTGAAAAAGGGCGCGCTTGAACTGTGTGTCCTTGCCTTGCTCGCCCGGCGGGAAAGCTATGCCTACGAGATCGCCAGCACGCTGGCCGAGCGTGTCGGCATGGGAGAAGGGACGATCTATCCGCTGATGCGGCGCATGCAGAGTGACGGGCTTGTCGCGACATGGCTCGTCGAATCGACGAGCGGGCCGCCCCGCAAATATTACCGGCTCACCGCAGTCGGCAGGACAGTCTACGAGGCGCGCAGCCGGGAATGGCGAAGCTTTGTCGATGCCGTCGACCTTTTCCTGGGAGAGATGGAATGAACCGCGATGCCTTCTTGGTTTCCCTGCGCAACAGCCTGGCCGGAATGCCCGCGGGCGAAGTCGATGAAATCGTCGCCGACTACGGCGCCCATTTCGACGAGGCGCTAGCCTCCGGACGGAGCGAAGAGGATGTTGCCGAGGCACTTGGCGATCCGGCGCGGCTTGGGCGGGAGCTGCGGGCGGAAGCAGGGATTCGCCGCTGGGAGCATGATCGTGGTCCGGCCGGTGTTGCCGCCGCGCTGCTCGCCCTGACCGGGCTCGCCGCCTTCGACATTCTCCTGCTGCTGCCGGTTCTCATCGTCTTCTGCTTCGTCGTGCTTGGTCTCGGCATTGCGGCCCTGGCGCTCGGCGTCGCCAGCGTCGGGCTGCTGTTGAGTGTCGTGCCGTTCTGGCATTTCGCATCGTGGGCCACGCCATTCGCACGCTTGCTGGCCGCTGTCGGCCTTGCCGCCGCCAGCATCGGATTGGGCTCGCTGCTGCTGCTCGGCCTCAATATCGGGGTCAAGCTGCTGGGGGATTATGCGCGCCTGCATTACCGCCTGGTCAAACCACGCCAGCCCTGATCAACCCAGTGGCGCGTCGCCACGCAGAAATAACAGGTGCACCATGAACAAGACGCTTGCCTGGACCGCCGTGCTGTCGCTCGCAGTGGCCGTGATTTGTCTGTCGCTGGCGAATTCGATCGCCGGAAACGAGTGGAGAGGTGGCCGCTGGTGGAATTTTGCCTCCAGCTGCCGCGGTTCCGGTGATGGGACCAAGCCCGGATCGGTGACGCTGGTCTGGCAACCGATCTCCAGCGAATTCCAGATTGCCCTGCCGGCAACGGTCACTTATCGGCCCGGCACGCCTTCCCAGGCTGTCGTCAGCGGCGATCCCGAGGCGGTTTCGCATGTTCGCCTGTCCGGCAATGTGCTGGCCTTCGACGACGGCTTCGATTGCGATGGCCGGCCGGTCAGCGTCCAGCTTACCGGTCCAGCGGTCCCCAGTTGGCGGTTGAGCGGCAGCGGCAGGCTCGAGCTTTCCGCTCTCGCCCAGGAGGCGCTGGACCTGCGCATCAGCGGCAGCGGCGATGTGCGCGCCAGCGGCAGTGTGCAGGATCTCTCCTTGCGCATCTCGGGCTCCGGTTCAGGTGACTTCGGCAAACTCACAGCGAAGACCGCCAGTGTCCAGATCAGCGGCAGCGGCAATGCCGATATCGCGCCGCGGGACCAGGCCGATATCCGCGTGTCGGGCAGCGGCAATGTGCAAGTCCACGGCAACCCGAAGATCAATTCCCATGTCAGCGGCAGCGGCAGGGTCGAGACGGTGCCCTGAGCGGCTGCAAAGCCGCGCGCACACGCGCTACTTCTCATCACACTGTATGCAGCCGGAAGGCGGGTCAGACCGCGGTCCGAGGACACCAATCTGTTTGAACATCGGAGACAGGAAAATGCGTTTGAAGAAGCTCCTGATTGCCGCCCTGGCAAGTCTGGCCGTCACGACAGCTCATGCCGCTGGTTTGAAATTCATCCAGATACCGGCCGATGCCGCCGGGCCGGCAATTGATGCTGCCATGTGGTCGCCCTGCGCCAGCCCGCCCGGCGAGGTGAAGGTCAAGCAGTCTACCGTTCCGGCTGTGCTCGACTGCCCCATCGAGGGCGGGAGATTGCCGCTCGTCGTCATTTCACATGGCTATGGCGGCTGGTACCTTGATCTCCACGATATGGCCGAGACGCTCGCGGATGCCGGTTTTGTCGTCGTTGCCATCAACCATCCGCACGCGAACCACGCCGATATGAGCCAGGCCAATGGTCTGGGCGTGCTGAGGCAGCGTCCGATCGATATCAAGCGCACCATCGATTTCATGCTCGGCAACTCGGCGGATTCGGCCAAGATTGATCCTCAGCGCGTCGGCTTCTACGGATTTTCGCAAGGCGGCTATACCGGCCTTGTCATCGGCGGCGCCGATCCGGATTTCAACAAACTGCCGCCGCGCTGTTCGGACCCGGCCGACACCGGCTGTCCGCCAGCCAACCAGCCCAAGCCGGCGCGCAAGCAATTGCCGCCGGAAACGCTGACCCACGATACCCGCGTCAAGGCGATCGTGGTGGCGGATCCGCTGAGCGTCGTTTTCCAGACTGCCGACAGTGTCGAGAACGTCAAGGTGCCGCTCCAGCTCTGGAGTTCGCAGTTCGGCGGCGACGCTGTATCGCCCGTCGACGTGAAGCGACTGGCTGGATTGCTGCCGCGGACACCGGACTTTCACGTCGTGTCCAACGCCGTGCATCTCTCCTTCCTGACGCCATGTCCTGCCGACGACGCGCGCAAGCCATCGCCAGCTTGCATCGATGCTCCGGGTTTCGACCGGGTTGCCTTTCACAAGGCGTTCAATGCCGCTGTGCTTGCCTTCTTTCGCCAGCATTTGGCCGAAGACCAGGACCACGGGGCAAAGACGCCCGCGCCTGGCCACGAAGCAGCCGAAACAGCGGTGCAATAAGCAAAGGTCGGACTGTCGAGCCTTTCACGCCAATCCTGTCTCGGCCAGCACGAAGCGCAGCCGCGCCTCGACGGGGGCCAGCGGCAACGGAACCATCTCGTAGCCCAGTTCCGTATAGACGCCGACCAGCGCATGGTGGGTGCGCTCGGCCTCGTCGAGCGTCTGCCTGCGCTCTTTGTCCTGCGCGAAGATCTCCGGCCAAAGCGGGGCGACGAAGACGCGCCGATGATAGCGGAAGCGCTCTGCGGCAGCGTGGGCGTGTTCGGGTATCGGCAGGCCGCTCAGCCTGAGATAGCCGAGCGTGTCCGGAACGCCGCGATCGAAAAAAACAGGACGCCCGGTCTGTTCTAGCGCAATTTGACACGAGCGCATCTCCCATGACAGCATCAACTCGGCAAACAGGGCGCGATCGTGCCAAGGCAAAGCGGGTCCGCCAATGGCGGACTGGTCGCGGATAATGCCACGCCCGGCTTCGACCGAGGTGGCAAAGCCTGCGTGGCCCAGGGCTTGGATCAGGGTCGTCTTGCCGGAGCCGGGACCGCCGGTCAGCACGAAGAATCGATCGGAATCGTTTTGCATGTTTTGTCCATGGAGAGGGAGCACGCGGCAGGGCGCGTTCGCGGCGGAACTGCCGTCGCGCATGCTGGATATCGGAGGAGGGGAGAAGTGGAGGTTTCTGTTGCCAGGTACCTCCGAACCCCGCCTAGAAGTGCGAACCTCTAGGGCTTGATTTGAAGCTATCGCACCGCTTACGCGGCGAGACGTGCTTCCGCATAGTTGTCATTTGCAACTACAGGTTTAGCCCGATGACGGTGGTACCATGCCGGGCAAAAGTACGATCTTTACACCTTCGTCGATCCTATTTCGCCCCCAGCAAAAACCGCTCTGTCGTCAACAGCGGCTTTTGGTGGAGGCGCCGGGTACCGCCCCCGGGTCCGAACGGCTTATTTCATCGCCCATTTATCGCCATAGTCGGTCAAGCCGACAAACCGAATATAGGGGGCGATCGCAGGAAATGAAAGGCCGCAATGGCACTTTGTCCCCGTGTCAAAACCGCAAGTCCGAAGGGTTGACTTGAGCGCGGTCTCAACCGAAGCTTTGCCCCGGTGAGGAGTTATCGACATAGCGCACAAGTTGCAGCAGCGCGCCACAGCCCTCATCGATCGGATCCGTGGCGCCGACGAGGGGAATTTTGATGGCCGACTATCTTGCAGACGTGAAAAAATACGATGCCTCGGCGAGTGCCGACGTGGTCGACAAAATCGTGAAGCATCTTGGCATTGCGCTTCGGAACCGCGATTCCTCGCTGGTGTCTTGCACCGATCCGAAGGAACTGGAGCGCGTCAAGGCTGGCTGGGTTGCCAAGAAGCTCGGCATATCGGACGACAGCAAGGCCGACGCTTCGATCGAGAAGGTCTGCAAGGCGATGGCCGCCGACAACACCAAGAACCGGGTTACCTTCTACTACCTGGTTGCCAAGGACCTGGGTAAACTCGGCTCCCTCTGACGGCCGCGCTTCAATTCGCCGGGCTGGCGCGGTCCATGCGCCAGCCCTGATGTTGTTGGGGACTGACTGGCTTCGGGCATGGCTTGCGCGCTGCTTTGTGGTGTTCGATCGCCCGTCTGTCAGTTATGATGGCTGGACAACCGAATCGAGCCGGAACCGATGCGCCAGTATCTCGACCTCCTGCAGCACGTGCTGGACAACGGCGCCGACCGCGGCGATCGCACCGGCACCGGAACGCGCTCCGTCTTCGGCTACCAGATGCGTTTCGACCTGGCGCGCGGCTTTCCCGTCACCACAACCAAGAAGCTGCATCTCAAGTCGATCATCCATGAGCTTCTGTGGTTCCTGGCCGGCGACACCAACATCAAATATCTCACCGACCATGGCGTCTCGATCTGGGACGAATGGGCCGACGAGAATGGCGATCTCGGCCCGGTCTACGGCAAGCAGTGGCGTTCCTGGCCGGACGGCCATGGCGGCTCGATCGACCAGATCGCGAATCTTCTCAAGGAGATACGCAGAAATCCTCAATCGCGGCGGCTGATTGTTTCGGCATGGAACCCAGCCGAGGTGGAAGCGATGGCGCTGCCGCCCTGCCACTGCCTGTTCCAGTTCTATGTTTCGGAAGGGCGGCTTTCCTGCCAGCTCTACCAGCGTTCCGCCGATATCTTCCTTGGCGTGCCGTTCAACATCGCGTCCTATGCCCTGCTGACCTTGATGGTGGCGCAGGTGACAGGGCTGAAACCCGGCGATTTCGTCCACACACTTGGCGATGCGCACCTCTACTCTAACCATTTCGAGCAAGCGCGCGAGCAACTGCGGCGCACGCCGAGGACGCTGCCGACAATGTGGATCAATCCGGAGGTGAAGGACCTCTTCGCCTTCCGCTTCGAGGATTTCCGGCTGGAAAACTACGTCGCCGACGCGTCGATCAAGGCGCCGATCGCGGTATGACATTAGAGAGGACCGCGCTTCAAGCCATAGCCAATGCGAAGCTGCAAGACGCAGAACTTTTGTTTCAAAACGAACGTTTTTCGAATGCTTACTATCTTTTCGGATACGCTGCAGAAATTGCCATCAAGGCACGAATTTCGCGGATTTTTCAGCCAGATACCATTCCTGACAAGAAATTTGTCCAAGACATTTATAGCCATGACCTCAACAGGCTCGTGGCCTTGGCTGGCTTGTCTGCGGACCTAACCGAAAGTCGGACGGCGTCGCCTGTATTCGACGGCCATTGGTCGGCGGTCTCAGATTGGAATGAGGCTTCGCGTTACGATATGATAGATGTGTTTGAAGCGACGGCCATGCGAAACGCGATGGTCGACGAAGAGCAAGGAATATTCAGATGGCTTCAGGATCGTTGGTAAGGACCGACATCGACGCCGGCATCAACCTAATTCGTGCTCTTGATGAAAAGAGATTCGGAGTTGCAGCTGCACTATGGTTGTACAACAGTGACGTCGACAATTGGCGCATGATTATCGCCTATCGCGGCCCACGAAAGGATCTCGAGAAAAAATATCTCGATGCAGCAACCATTGCTGCTGACTGGCGCAAGGCACGTCCACAAGAGCCTATTTTAGATCTTAGCAAGGTGAAGATCACATCAGCGGACGACCGGCTCATCGCCGGCTTGGGTATTGCCATGCGGGTTGATGGCCTCGGTGAGGTGCGATTTTCTCACAATACCATCAACGGCATTTATGTCGAAGATGCCTTGATCCATAGGCTTGCCGCCTAACGCGGTCAGTCGATGCCGACCATCACGTCCGAGGCTTTGACCACGGCATAGGCCTGCTTGCCCTTTTCGAGCTTGAGATCGGCGACGGCCTCGTTGGTGATCGAGGCGGTGACGATGGCGCCGCCGCCGATGTCGATCCTGACATGCGAGGTGGTGGCTCCCTTGACGATCTCGGCGATCGTTCCCTTGAGGACGTTGCGGGCGCTGATCTTCACCGGAGTTTCCTTTCCAAGGTTTCTTTTCCCGGTCTTACCCAGAACAATTGGTGTCGTACAGACGCTTTCATGGGGCGCCGGGCCTTCCCTTGTTATATTCATACGGATATATCGGTCAGCAGGCTTCGGGCCGGCCGGATTTCAAACCAGGGAGAGTTTTCCATGACGCGCACAGGTTTTGGATCTAGGGCGATCGCCATTGGCGGTTTGGCTGCGGCGCTGATGGCAGTCGTGCCGGCAGCGCATGCGGAAGACAAGGTGGTGGTGTTTGCCGCAGCCAGCCTCAAGGACGCGCTCGACGCGGTGAACAAGGCCTGCGAGGCCGATGTCGGCGAGGCGGCGACTGTCTCCTATGCCGCGAGCTCGGCGCTGGCCAAGCAGATCGAGGGCGGGGCGCCTGCCGACGTCTTCATCTCGGCCGATCTCGACTGGATGAAATATCTCTCCGACAAGAAGCTGACCAAGCCGGACACCGAAGTGAAGCTGCTCGGCAATCAGATCGTGCTGGTGGCGCCGAAGGACTCGGCGGTCGACACCAGGATCGAGAAGGGTTTCGACCTCGCCAAGCTGATCGGCGACGGCAAGCTCGCCATGGGCGATTTCAAGGCGGTGCCGGCCGGCAAATACGGCAAGGCCGCACTTGAATCGCTCGGCGTCTGGTCCTCGGTCGAGGGCAAGGTGGCGCAGGCCGAAAACGTGCGCGCGGCGCTGAAACTGGTTTCGACGGGCGAAGCCGCCCTTGGCATTGTCTATGCCACCGACGCGCATGCCGAAAAGGGGGTCAAGGTGATCGGCACCTTCCCGGAGGATTCGCATCCGCCGATCATCTATCCGGTTGCCCAGACCGCCGATTCGAAGGACAAGGATACGCCGGCTTTCCTGAAATGCCTGCAGTCGGCCAAGGCGGCCGCGCTGTTCAAGGATCAGGGATTTACCGTGCTCGCGCCGAGCAACTGAGTTCCAAGGGGCACTATGAACTGGCTGCTGGACCTCACTCCCGACGAATGGAATGCGGTCCGGCTGTCCATCAAGGTGGCAACGGTGGCGATGCTCGCCAGCCTGCCGCCGGGCATCTTGATCGCGCTTCTGCTTGCCCGGGGACAGTTCTGGGGCAAGACGGTTCTCAACGGGCTGGTGCATCTGCCGCTGATTCTGCCGCCCGTGGTGACCGGCTATCTGCTGCTGCTCACCTTCGGCCGGCGCGGCCCGGCGGGCGCTTTCCTGGCAGAGCATTTCGGCATTGTCTTCTCCTTCCGCTGGACGGGTGCGGCGCTGGCCTGCGGCGTCATGGGCTTTCCCCTGATGGTGCGGGCGATCCGGCTGTCGATCGAGGCAGTGGACCGCAAGATGGAAGCGGCGGCGGGAACGCTCGGCGCCAATT
>NZ_RZPW01000233.1:0-8257 GCF_003998455.1 Mesorhizobium sp. M7A.F.Ca.CA.001.08.2.1
CGATAGCGACACCGGAGCCTCGCCGCGTATTCCCTAGTCTTCTTCCTCGGTGGCGACGAGCTTCCAGTTCGGATCGCGCGAGCGCGTGTCACGGGCGAAGGTCCAGACATCCTTGACCCCGGCGACGGTTTCCGGGTCGCCGTCGATGACGGCACCGGCCTTGTCGCGGGTCGCCGAAATCAGCTCGCTGATGATGCGCAGCGTGACATGCGCCTCGCCGCCCTTCATCTCGGCCGAGACGATATCGGCCTTGTCGATGCCGACGAAGGAGGACTGGATCTTTTCCGCCTTGGCCTCGCGCTCGCCGATGGCGGCGACAAAACCGTCATAGACCTCGCGCGACAACAGGTTCTTCAGCGTTTTGCGATCGCCGTCGGCATAGGCCATGACGATCATCTCATAAGCCATCTTGGCGCCGTCGACGAAACCCTTCGGCTCGAAGGACGGATCATTGTCCTTGATCGTGCGCAGGCCCTTGTTGAGGTCGGTATCGGGCTTGGCGAAAGCGTCGATCGCGGCATAGGCGTCGGGAGCCGGCTCGCCTGGCGGACGCTTGCGCGGCAGCGAGACGACGTTTTCGGATTTCTGGGCGGCATCCTTGTCGTTGGTGCGAGCCGCCGAATAGGGATCGAAGGGCGGCCGTTCGCTGCCGGTGCGGCGGCCCAGCACATTGCGCAGCTGGAAAAAGATGACCACCGCCGCAATCAGGAAGAAAATCGTGCCGAAGTCGAAGAATCCCATATCTTCCGCCAATCAATCCCTGCCCTGTGGCCGGACCGTCAGGCCCAATGGCCGCGGTCGCATAGCGTTCAACATTCAAAGCATATAGAACGCAAGGCGCAATCATTCAAATCAAAGGCAGGCATACCTATCTAACAGCCTCAGTGCCAGCGGCGATTGCCAGCTGGCGGCCAAAACAATCAAAACGGTCATAACGATCGAAAAAGGTTGGCAAGACTTGCGCATTTCGTTGCTTCCCTTCTTTCTCCTTGCACTGCCGCTGCTGGAAATTGCCGGTTTCGTCATCGTCGGCCGCGAGGTCGGCGCGCTGGCGACGGTCGGCCTCGTGCTGGCCTCGAGCATCGCCGGCGTGCTTTTGCTCCGATACCAGGGTTTTGGTGTCATGGCCCGCATCCGCACCGAGATGGCGGCCGGCCAGAACCCCAGCCGCCACCTTGCGCACGGCGCCATGATCGTGGTTGCGGCGATCCTCCTGATCATCCCCGGCTTTATCACCGACATCATCGGCCTGCTGCTGTTTCTGCCGCCGTTGCGCGACTTTGCCTGGAGCCGGTTCAAGGGCCGCATTGTCGTCGCTACCGATTTCTCGACCGGCGGTTTTCGTGGCCGCCAGCGCGACAGGGTCATCGACCTCGAAGACGGCGACTATTCGCGCGAGGACGATCTGAAGCGCGGCCCGGATCACAACTCGCCGTGGCGCCGCCTGAAGGACGATTAACGCGCCGTCCCATCTCCATGCCGCAGCCGGGAAGCAAGGCGGCAAACCTTGTCTTGTCATCCCCGCCATGGTAGCGAACGCCCGATTTCAATTCGGTCAGCGACGCTGCCCAGGCAAGAGGACAAGGCTTATGGCCAGCAAAGATGACGCGCCGGTCGGCGCAGCCAACGGAAACGGCAATGCGGCGCAGCCGTCGCTCAACGTTCTGGCGCAATATGTGAAGGACCTGTCCTTCGAAAGCCCCGGCGCGCCGAATTCGCTGCGCGGCCGCGACAAGGCGCCGGGCATCGCCATCAATGTCAACGTCAACGCCAACCCGCTCTCCGACAAGCAGTTCGACGTCAATCTGACGCTCAACGCCAAGGCGTCCTTCGACCAGGAAGTGCTGTTCAATGTCGAGCTGGTCTATGGCGGCGTGTTCGCCATCGCAGGCTTTCCGCAGGAACACATGCTGCCGATCCTGTTCATCGAATGCCCGCGTCTTTTGTTCCCGTTCGCCCGCCAGATCATCGCCGAGGCAACCCGCAATGGCGGCTTCCCGCCGCTGATGCTCGACCCGATCGACTTCGCGCAGATGTTCCAGCAGAAGCTGGCGGAGGACCAGGCGTCGTCGAAGGTCCAGGTGAGCTGAGGCCTACTGTCTCGTAAGCGTTTGAAAAGCCCGGCCTTGCGCCGGGTTTTTTGTTTGGTGCTGGCGGGACAGCGAATCCTGACGAAGGCACGGTAGCTGCTGCCACCTTCACCCCCGCCAACCTCAATCATATGTCAAATCCGTCGCCTTGCCGCCGAACACCCGGTAGGCATAGAACGAATAGAAGATGATGATCGGCAGCACGACCACGGTGCCGGCCAGGATGATGGCCAGGCTTTCCGGTGCCGAGGCCGCCTGCCAGATGGTCAGGCGATCCGGCACCACGAACGGGTAGAACGACCAGGCGAGGCCGGCAAAGCCGAGCGCGAAGATGGCGGCCAGCGTCAGGAACGGCGTCAGCGAATGGCGGTCGTCGGGCTTCGGCAGGTGGAAGGTCTGCCGCCACAGCCACAGGAACAAAAGCGCCGACAGGATCGGCAGCGGCGACAGATAAAGCATCTCCGGCCAGACGAACCATTTGTCGAAGATGCGCGGGCTGGCGAAGGGCGTCGCCAGCGACACCGCGGCCATGCCGAGCGCGGTCAGCACCAGCGTCGTGCGCAGCCAGCGCACCGCCTTCTTCTGCAGCTCGCCTTCGGTCTTGTAGATCACCCAGGCGGCGCCCATCGCCGCGTAGGCGGCGGCAAGGCAGAACGCCACCAGCACGCCGAACGCCATGCCGCCGAGGCCGACATCGAGGCCGAGCACATAGACACCCAGCATGTAGCCCTGCGCCAGCGAGGCGATGAGCGAACCCAGGAAGAAAATACGGTTCCAGCGATGCTTCCGGCCAGCTGGCACCTTGGCGCGGAAATCGAAGGCAACGCCGCGCAGGATCAGCCCGAGCAAAAGCACGAAGACCGGAATGTAGAGCGCCGTCAGGATGACGCCATGCGCCAGCGGGAAGGCGACCAGCAGCAGGCCGACGGCCAGCACCAGCCAGGTTTCGTTGGCGTCCCAGAACGGGCCGATCGCGGCGATCATCGTATCCTGTTCGGCGTCTTCGGCGGCGGCGAACAGGATGCCGATGCCGAGATCGAAACCATCGAGAATGACGTAGATCAGGATGGCGAGGCCCATCAGGCCGGCGAAGATGAGGGGAAGCGCGGTTGGCCAGTCGAAGCTCATCTTCTTCTCCTACTCGCCAGCCGCCGGCTGTGACATGGCGGCGTTCATGACGCCCGGCAGCGGCGATGAATCGCCGTCCTTCGCCGCCTTCAGCGCCAGGTGCACCAGCACGCCGAGATAGGCGATCAGCAAAAGCACATAGAGAACGAGGTAGGTCGCCAGCGTCAGCGCGACATGGCTGCCCGCCACCGGGCCGACCGCGTCTCCCGTTTTCAGCACGCCCGTCACCAGCCAGGGCTGTCGGCCGATTTCGGTGGTGTACCAGCCGGCCAGCGTTGCCAGCCAGCCCGACAGCGCCATCGGTACCATCAGCATGGCGAGCGGCTTCGGCAGGCTGTGCCGGCGCTTGAGGAAGAAGGCGGCCGACCACGAGACGAGCAGCATCAATATGCCTGTGCCGACCATCACGCGGAAACCCCAGAACACCGGAAAGACCGGCGGATGGTTGCCGGGATAATCGTTCAGTCCCGGCACGACACCGCTGGTCGAGTGCCGCAGCACCAGGCTGGCGCCGTCGGGAATGGCGATCTCGAATTTGTTTTCCTTCGCGGCCTCGTCGGGAAGCGCAAAAAGCACCAGCGGCACGTTGGGGCCGGTGTTCCAGTTGGCTTCCATGGCGGCGATCTTCTGCGGCTGGTGCTCCAGCGTGTTCAGCCCATGCTGGTCGCCGGCGAAGATCTGGATCGGGATCAGGATCGCGGCCGTGAAGACGCCGGTGCGCAGCGCCTTCCACATCGATTCCGAACGGTCGCCGGTGAGATAGCGCAGCGCCGACAGGCCAGCGATCAGGAACGACACCGTCAGCCCGGACGCCAGCAGCATGTGGGTCAGCCTGTAGGGCATCGACGGGTTGAAGATGATTGCCCACCAGTCGACCGCATGCGCCACGCCGTCGCGCATCTCGAAGCCGGCCGGCGTCTGCATCCAGGAATTGAGCGCGATGATCCAGAACGCCGAGACGGTGGTGCCGCCGGCGACAAGCACCGTCGCCAGCGTGTGGATGCGGTTGGAAACGCGGCGGAAGCCGAACAGCATGATGCCGAGGAAGGCCGCTTCGAGGAAGAAGGCGGTGAGGATCTCGTAGGCCAGCAGCGGCCCGGCGATGTTGCCGACCTTTTCCATGTAGCCCGGCCAGTTGGTGCCGAACTGGAAGCTCATGGTGACGCCCGAAACCACGCCCATGGCAAAGGACAGCGCGAACACCTTCACCCAGGTGAAATAGGCGCGCATCCAGGCGGAATCGTTGGTCGCGTTGTAGCGCAGCTTGAAGAACAGCAGCACCCAACCCAGCGCAATGGTGATCGTCGGAAATAGAATGTGGAATGAAATATTCGCGCCGAACTGGATACGCGAAAGTATGAGCGGGTCCATGATGGGCTCCGGCTGCTGCAAATACTCGCGAAGAATAGGCCCGAAGCGAGTTCAGGTCAAAGCGGCGTCCTGCCGCGAGGCTGAACGCCACAGGACAATTTTCCCGGTTGCATGCCGCGCAACTCCGGGCCTGTGCGCCGCACCTGCAATGGCCGGCCTGCAACGATTGTCGAGAACTGTCAGCAGGGCATTGGCTTGCGGTTGCAAGCACCGACATTCGGCCTATATCAGGGGACCTCTTTCAAGCAGCCGTTTTCATCCATGCCTTCCATCCTGTCCATTTCCGGCGTCTCCAAGACCTACGCCACCGGTTTTACCGCGCTCAAGGAAGTCAATCTCGACATTCAGCGCGGCGAAATCTTCGCGCTGCTTGGGCCCAATGGCGCCGGCAAGACGACGCTGATCTCGATCGTCTGCGGCATCGTCAACCGCTCGTCGGGCACCGTCACCGTCGACGGCCACGACATCAACAAGGATTATCGCGCCGCGCGCGGTCTGATCGGGCTTGTGCCGCAGGAACTGACCATCGATGCCTTCGAGAGCGTCTGGGCGACGGTCAATTACAGCCGTGGCCTGTTCGGCAAGCCGGCCAACCACGGCTTTGTCGAGAAGGTGCTGCGCGATCTCTCACTGTGGGACAAGAAGGACGCCAAGGCGATCACCCTGTCGGGCGGCATGAAGCGCCGGCTGATGATCGCCAAGGCGCTGTCGCATGAGCCGCGCATCCTGTTCCTCGACGAGCCGACCGCCGGCGTCGACGTCGAGCTGCGCCAGGACATGTGGGCGATGGTGCGCCGGCTGCGCGAGGACGGCGTCACCATCATCCTCACCACGCACTATATCGAGGAAGCCGAAGCGATGGCCGACCGCGTCGGCGTCATCAACCGCGGCGAGATCATCCTGGTCGAGAACAAGGCCGAACTGATGCGCAAGCTCGGCCGCAAGCGGCTGGTGCTGGAACTGCGCAATCCGCTGACGGCCATTCCCGAGGCGCTCTCGCGCTATGCGCTGGAATTGTCGCCCGATGGCGGGCAGCTGACCTACACCTATGACAACCAGGCCGAGCGACCCGGCGTCGCCTCGTTGATGCGCGATCTCGAGGCCGGCGGCATCCAGTTCCGCGATATCGACACGCAAAACTCTTCGCTCGAGGAGATCTTCGTCAATCTGGTGAGGAGGGAGCCATGAACCTTCGCGCAGTATGGGCGATCTACCGGATGGAAATGGCACGTGCTTTCCGCACCGTGCTGCAGAGCATCGTCTCGCCGGTCATCTCGACGTCGCTGTATTTCGTCGTCTTCGGCTCGGCCATCGGCTCGCGCATCACCGAGATCGACGGCATCAGCTACGGCGCCTTCATCGTGCCGGGTCTGATCATGCTATCGCTGTTGACGCAGTCGATCTCCAACGCCTCCTTTGCCATCTATTTCCCGAAATTCGTCGGCTCGATCTACGAGCTTCTGTCGGCGCCGGTCTCCTATCTGGAGATCGTCATCGCCTATGTCGGCGGTGCCGCGACCAAGTCGATCATCCTCGGCCTGATCATCCTGGCCACCGCCTCGCTGTTCGTGCCGCTCACCATCCTGCATCCGTTCTGGATGCTCGCCTTCCTGGTGCTGACGGCGGTGACCTTCAGCCTGTTCGGCTTCATCATCGGCATCTGGGCGAAGAGTTTCGAGCAGCTGCAACTGGTTCCTCTGCTGATCATCACGCCGCTGACCTTCCTCGGTGGCAGCTTCTATTCGATCAACATGCTGCCCGAGGTCTGGCGCACGATCACGCTGTTCAACCCGGTCGTCTATCTGATCAGCGGTTTCCGCTGGAGCTTCTACGGCAAGTCCGACGTCTCGGTCGGCGTCAGCCTCGGCATGACGGTCGTCTTCCTGCTGATCTGTATAACGATCGTCGCCTGGATATTCAGGACAGGGTATCGGTTGAGGAATTGACGGCAGAACGCCGCCAGGTCTGTTGAGATTCAGGTCAGGCCGGCCTCACCTGAATATCGATACATCTAGATCGCCTTGACCAGCCGCAGCAACCCCAGCATCTCGACATACGTCCCCTTGCGGAAGGCGATGTAGACCGGCTCCTCGACACCGTGGAAGCGGCGCTTGAAGGCCGCCTGGCCCTGCAGGTTGAACCTGCGGCGATTGACCCAGGGCGAATCGTAGGCGCGCTGGAAGGCATTGCGCCAGAAATCGCTTTCGGCAAAGCCGCTTGGCCCGATATCGAGCATCGGCGACAGGCCGAGCGTGACCACCGAGATGCCCTCTTCGCGAAAACGATCGACGGCGAATTTGGTCAGGCCGACCTCGGCATGCGGCGAAGCGTCGATATGCTTGCGCTTGAAGGCCGTCGTGTAGCCGATGACCTTTCCGTTGCGGCACAGCGGGTCGAAGTCGAGCAGAGCGACCAGTCCGCCGTCGGGACCGTGCAGGACGAAACGGCGCATGTCGGTGCCGAGATGGTCGGCAAAGTGGCGGTTGAGAAAGCCCATCTCCCAGCGCTTGACGATGCGGTCGCCGCGCCAGTTTTCCGAAAGCCGGGCAATTTCATCCAGAAAAATCGTGCGCTTGTCCTCGTCGAACGAAAAGCCTTTCTTCAGCAGCCAGCGCTCGGAGTAGCGCACGGTCTCGTTGCGCTTCCCGGAAAAATCATGCTCGGGCAGGGTGAGGCGGGTGTCGATGCCGAGGCGATTGACCTTGTAGCCAAGGCCGGCCAGCACGCGTGCGGTTTCCTCGCCGACCTGCACGAACCACGGGCTGCCGGCGGTCTCGACGAAGCGCTTGATGTAATCGGCCCGACGCGCCGGAGCCGCCACCGGGTCGCCGAGCGCGAAATGGTGCTTCATCTTGGTACCGAAGGCGATGTAGCCGTCGGCGTCGCCGAAATAGGAGAGCTTGCCTTGCACGGCGGTGGAATAGGCGAGCGAGAAGTCGCCATAGCGGCGCACCAGTGCCAAGCGTTCGACATGGGTCAGCGCCTGCCGCTCGACCTCGGGCGCGGCGGCCTCAAGGATCTTGTCGAAATAGAACCGCAAGGAGGGCATGGTCGAGATTCCGCGTGCCGCCTACAGCGCCGGCCGTCCAGGACGCGCCAAGGTGCTGTAACACTTTGATTCTGCGCATGACTCGAAAATCGGAGTCGATTTCGGGCATGCGCGTGGGGATAACCGAGACCCGCCAGCCACCCCGAGCCTCGAATCAATCACATTGCCGCGACCTGATTACCGTTGATATCGCGCATATGCCATATAGAGCGCAACCGCGGCCCGGCGTACGGAGCTAATTCGCATCGCTCGAAATTTCGGCCGCGGTTTGCTGCAGGGATCCTGCGCGGGATCAAACGGTTACAGCGTCCTGCCAGCCTAGCGTCGAACGGGATTCGAGTGAATGACTGATACGACAATCAGATCGGTTGTGGATCTGCCGGCCAAGGTCGAGCCGGCAATCGTCGTCGGCGCCGGTGCTGCCGGGCTGGCCGTCGCGCACGCCTTGATGAACGCCGGCGTGCCGACGGCGATCCTGGAAAAGGAAAGCCGGTTGGCTGAGCCATGGCACCGGCGGCACAAGCAATTGCATCTCAACACCCACCGCGATCTTTCTTCGCTGCCTGGTCTCCCCTATCCCCCCGGCACCCCCGCCTTTCCGCACCGGACGGTCGTCATC
>NZ_RZPW01000234.1:0-8240 GCF_003998455.1 Mesorhizobium sp. M7A.F.Ca.CA.001.08.2.1
CTACCTCTTCACCACTGTCGCAGCAGTCGTCGTCGGCGGCACGCCGCTGACCGGCGGTCGCGGCGGCTATGGGCGCACAATTGCCGGCTGTCTTGTCGTAACAGAACTTAGCACCCTCCTTGTCGGTCTCGGGCTCGACCAGGCGGCACAGCAGATATTCCTCGGTTTCCTGATCGTCGGGCTCGTGGCGCTCTATGGCCGCGAACCGCATCTGAGTATGCGCATATGAACAGCGCGGTCCATCAGCGCGCGATAGAACCGCCCGCCGACCGCAAGGGCATGCCGCTGCTTCTGTCCGCGGATGGGCTTCGCCGGACATTTGGCGAAACGATCGCGCTTGATTCCTGCTCGCTGTCGATCCGCGAGGGCGAAATCCATGCCGTTGTCGGAGAGAATGGTTCGGGCAAGAGCACGCTGATCAAGATACTCAGCGGCATCGTCCGCGCAGAAGCGGGCACACTGGATTGGCTCGGCCGGCAAGCCAGTTTCGCGAATCCGCGTGCCGCGCAGGACGCCGGCATTGCTACGGTGTTCCAGGAGACGCTGGTCCTTCCAGACATGTCAATTCGTGACAATGTCATGTTGGGCCTGGACGGCATGATCCGTCGCAATATGACCCCCTTGCGCGAGCGCGAAGCCGTGCGGAAAGCACTGGCGGCTGTCGGTATCGGCAATCTTGATATCGAGCGGCTGGCCGGCACGGTATCGCTCGCCAACCGCCAGATGATCGGCGTCGCACGGTCTCTTATGCGGCCCTGGCGCCTGCTTATCCTCGATGAATCGACCTCCGCGATCGATATCGAAGACCGCGATCGTCTCTTCGAAGTGCTACGAAGTTTCCGTGGCGAAGGGCGATCGATCCTATTTGTCTCGCATCGCATGGACGAGATTCACGCCCTTGCCGATTGCACGACGGTACTTCGATCTGGCCGGAGCGTCGCATCGCTGGAGCGCGGCGCAGTATCGAGCGAAATCCTGCTCGACCTGATGTCGACGCGCGAAGGTGCGCGGGCGGCGGAAGGCGAAGGCTGCGGCGAGACTATTCCCGCCAATGCCGAGGTGATCGTCGGCGTGCGAGGCCTGTCGGTTCTCGAAGGCAAGCCGACACTGGATCTCGACCTTCGTCGCGGCGAGATCATTGGCGTGGGGGGGCTGGAGGGGCACGGCCAGGTCGCCCTGCTGGAGTGCATCGCTGGTCTGCGTCGCGCGCCCACGGGGACAGTGCACGTCGGGACCATGACCATACGGTCGCAACGCGACGCGGCGCGCGCGAAGATCGCGTTCCTGCCGCGCGACCGCAAATCCGAGGGTATCTTCGCCCCGCTGTCGGTGCTCGACAACGTGACCGTATCGGCGCTCGGCTCATTCGCCCGTTGGGGTGTGCTGGGCACAAGGAAGCGGATAGAGGTCGCCGGCGAGGTCACTCGGCGGACCAGGGTCAAGATGGCTGGGCTCGACACGCCGATATCGGCGCTGAGTGGCGGCAACCAGCAGAAGGCGCTACTCGGGCGTCTGATCGCCACCCAACCGCGTGTGTTGGTGTTGAACGATCCGATGCGTGGTGTGGATCTGGGTGCCAAGCGCGACCTCTACGAGGTGCTCAATAATCTCGCTTTGAGCGGCGTTTCCATCCTGATGCTGTCGACCGAACTGGTGGAACTGTGCCTGCTTTGCCACCGGGTGGTTGTGTTTCACGATCACGCCGTCAGCGCGATCGTCGAGCGCGGCGACCTTAGTGAACGCGCATTGATCGATGCGATGTTCTCGCAACGCCGACTGGAGACCTCGACATGAAGTGGCTCGGCGACCGCAGCTACGCATGGCCCGTGCTCATTGCGGTGGTCATTTTCACTGCTCTCAACGCCTTCGCTAGCCCCGCTTTTACCGATGTGACGAACTGGAACGGCATGCTCATCGGCGTGGCGCCGTTCATCATCACCGCCATGGCCCAGACCGCGCCCGTGCTTTCAGGAGAGGGCGGGATCGACCTTTCGGTCGGGCCGCTTGCGGGGCTCGTCAATGCCATGGTGACGTCGATCCTCGTGCCGAATGGGTGGGCCGATCCGGTGACAATCATCGGCGCTTCGCTGGGCGTCGGCATCTTGTCCGGCCTGTTGAACGGCTTCCTCATCGCAGTCGTGCGCGTCCAGCCGATAATCGCAACCTTGGGCACGTTCCTCGCCTTCCAGGGCATTACGCTAGAGATGCTGCCCATGGCCGGCGGTCTGGCGCCGCAATGGCTGCTCGGTCTTGCAGGCAGCTATGGCGGACTTTCGGGGATGCTCGTCCTGCTCATCGTGCTTGGCCTTGTCTGGCTGGCGTTCGAGCGGACAGGCTACCGCCGCAACCTGCTCGCCGTTGGAGGGGATGCGCGCGCTGCCTACGCATCGGGCGTCAATGTGGCGGGCGTGCGCATCATCGCCTACGTCATTGGCGGCGTGCTGGCGGCGATCGCTGGGCTGGTGTTTACCGCTGCCCTCGGTTCGGGTGATCCACGCGTCGGCGTTCCGTACACGTTGACCTCCATCGCTGCCGTCGCGCTGGGCGGCATCGCCTTGACCGGCGGGCGAGGGGGCATGCTGGGTGCAGCCGCGGCCGGCACGCTGCTCTTCCTGATCCAGACCCTGTTCACGCTGGCGCAGGTTTCGATCTTCTACATCCAGATCATGTACGGCCTGATCCTTCTGGTTGCGCTGACCTTGAACGCAGCCGGCGAGCGTGCGCGGCGCGGCCGTATGACAAAGCAGCTCGGCTGAGCCGCGTTGCCTCCGCGGCCAAGCAAGTCGTCGCGGCAAGCTTCGCGCATCGCGATGGTTGGATGCTCAACCACGACTTAGCGCCCAAAGCCGTTTGACCTAGACCAATTCATGTCGGTCTTATCGGCCGGTTCTTTTGGGAGGAGATCATGAACATGCTACCAGCTTCGCTGGCACGGCGCGGCGTGGCCGCAGTTGCGTTTTTGGGTGTCTGCGTCTTGGCTTCGCTAAGCGCGGCCGGTGCCGCCAGCGCCCAGGACAAGCCGCGCATCGTCATGCTGGGCGGCCCGCTATGGGATCCCTTTTTCGGCGCGATGAAGAAGGGCGGCGACGACGCTGCTCGTGACCTCAATGTCGACTACCAGTGGATCACCGGCACCGATCCCAACAATTTCGTCGCCGACTACGCCAAGCTGGTGAAGCAGGCCGCGAGCCAGAAGCCGGCCGCCATGGTCATAGGCAACTACTTCCCGGACACGCTCGACCCCATCATCAAGGAGATCACGGCCAGCGGCATCCCGGTCATCATTCAGCATGATGGTGGCGCTTCCTGGCGGGATATCGGCGCGATTTCATACGTAGGCTTCAGCGCCCGTGACCTCGGTCGCGCGGTTGGTGAGAGGGAGATCAAGGCCGGTGCAAAATTCGGCCTTTGCGTCAATCACGTTCCCGGCAACACCACGCTGGACCTGGATTGCCTCGGCTATAACGATGCCTTCAAGGCGGCCGGAGGCGACTCCAAGGTCCTGACCATCCAGTTCTCCGATGCCAGCAACCCCACTTTTGTCAGCAGCGCCATCCGTGGTGCGCTGCAAAGCGATCAGAGGATCGATGCGATCTGGACCATTGGCGCCGTGCAGGGCGTTGCTTCCGTGGAGGCCGTCAAGCAGAGCGGAAGAAAGATCGTCAATGCTTCGCTCGGCCTGTCGCTCGGCTCGCTCGAAGCCTTGAAGAACGGCGACCTGCTCTTCATCGCCGACCTGCAGCCATATCTCGACGGCTACTACGCCTTGCTCGCGGCATACCAGTATGTGCAATACAAGATGCTGCCAATGGGTCAGATATCAACCGGTCCGCTGATGATCACCAAGGACAATGTTGACGAGGTGCTGAAAGTCAACGGGACCTATCCCGGCGTCAGAGGGGCGTCCTGATTACGCGCCAGCTCCCTGCGATCGTGGCGCGCCCGAGATCCTGCCTTCACTGTCCCTCGGATCTTCTCAACCAATCCCAGCACTTGCCGGATGACGCTCATGACATTGGAAACCCAGGCGCTGCGTGACGCATCGGCCGCCACCTCCCGGCCAATGCGGAGCTGGTCTCCGTCCAGTCTAGTGCGCAGACCCGAGTTCGGTGCCTTCGTAGCCACCGTTTTCGTCTATGCTTTCTTCGCGGCGACGGCCTATCGGTACGGCTTCGTAACCTTCGACGGCACCGCCGGATGGCTCAACACCGCAGCCGAGCTCGGCATCATCGCCATACCGGTCGGCATTCTCATGGTTGCGGGCGAGTTCGACCTGTCGGTCGGCGCGGTGGTAGGCGCGGCGTCGATCACGGTTGCGATCGGCACGACATTGTTTGGCTTTTCCGTGTGGCTCATGATCTCAGCCGCCCTTGCACTTGGCCTGGCTGTCGGCGTCCTGAACGGTCTCCTTGTCGTGCGCACCGGGTTGCCGTCCTTCATCGTGACGCTTGCCAGCAGTTTCAGCATAGGCGGCCTGTCACTTGGCCTGGCGCGGCTGCTCAGCAACACCACCTCGGTCTCGGTGAAGTCGACACCGCTTTCAGACGCTGTCTTCGCATCGAACTGGGGCCAGGCAAACATCTCGATCCTGTGGTGGTTCGCCATCACGATCTTTGGCGGTTGGGTACTGGCGAGGACCGCGTTCGGCAACTGGATATTCGCGACCGGTGGAAACCCTGTCGCGGCGCGCGGCGCCGGAGTACCGACAGGTTTTGTCAAGATCGTGCTGTTCATGATGACCGGTCTTGGCGCGAGCCTTGTCGGTGTCATCCAGGCGATCGGATATCATTCCGGCAACGCGACTGCCGGCCTCGGCTATGTCTTTCAGGCACCGATCGTCGCCGTAATCGGCGGCGTCCTGCTCGGCGGCGGCTACGGCTCCGCGTTCGGGGTGTTTCTCGGCACCGTCATTTTCGGCGTCATCAATATCGGCATCTTCTACACCGGATGGAGCACCGACTGGGTCCAGCTCTTTCTCGGCGTTCTGCTGATGGCGGCCGTGATCACCAATCACTACTTCCGGCGCCTCGCCATGAGCGCTGGCTAGCCGACAGCGCGAGGTTCTGCATGGCTTCTGAAAACCGCCCCCTCATCGAACTGCAAGGCGTCTCCAAGCGCTTTGCCGGCGTCCAGGCGCTTACTGACGTGTCTCTTAGCGTTCCAGCCGGGCAGGTGGTCTGCCTTCTAGGTGACAACGGTGCCGGCAAGTCGACATTAATTAAGATCCTGTCGGGCTTTCACGGTCCTAGTGAAGGCAAGATCCTACTTGATGGCGTGGAAACGCAATTCACCGATCCGCGCGATGCCCGAGCGCGCGGTATCGCCACAGTGCATCAGGATATCGGCACCATTCCGCTGATGAGCGTGGGCAGGAACTTTTTTCTTGGCGCCGAGCCCAAGAAAGGTGTCTGGCCGTTCCAGCGGCTAGACATCGAGAAGGCGAACCGCGTCTCCGTGGAGCAGATAAGGCGCTTCGGGATCACGCGTGTGCGCGACGGCAACCAATTGGTGGGATCGCTATCGGGGGGTGAGCGACAGGTGCTTGCAATCGGGCGAGCTATGTATTTTGGCGCCCGCGTCCTGATTCTGGACGAGCCGACATCGGCACTTGGTGTCAAGGAGGCCGCTACCGTGCTGCGCTTCATACAGGCGGCGCGTGCCGAGGGTGTCGGCATTGTCTTCATAACGCACAATGCACATCATGCCACGCTCGTGGGCGACCTGTTCACCGTCCTGATCCAGGGTCGTGTTGCGGCCAGTTTCAAGCGCGGTGAAAAGAGCAGCACGGAACTGCTGTCGCTGATGGCAGGAGGCGAGCAGATGGAGGACATAGCGGGCGAGCTCGCCGTTCTGGCGCCGACAGTTACGACAACGCCCCTGGGAGAGACGCAATAGTGACCACACGCGATGTGCATTCGATCGACGCCTTGCTTCGCAGGGCGGCGCAGCGCGGTGACGTGCCCGGCGTCGTTGCCATCGCGGTCGACAAAACGACCCGGCTGTATGAGGGCGCCTTCGGCCTGCGTAACCTTACCAGGCGCGCACCGATGACGCTGGACACAGTCTTCTGGTACGCATCGATGACCAAGGCCCTGGTGGCGACGGCGGCGATGCAATTGGTGGAGCAGGGGCGGGTCGCTCTGGACGAGCCGATCGGAAGCGTCCTGCCGTCGCTTGCCTCACCAGAGGTTCTCGATGGTTTCGACGCGAACGGCACGCCAATGGTGCGGCCGGCCAAGCGGCCGATCACACTCCGGCATCTGCTGACGCACACATCCGGCTATGGCTACGACATTTGGAATAAGGCGGTCGAGCGCTATATGCGCGAGAACCACATACCGCTGCTAGTCGACTGCAAGTTGAGTTCGCTCGCTCAGCCTCTGGTGGCCGATCCGGGCGAGAAATGGGAATATGGCATCAGCATCGACTGGGCCGGGCAGGTCGTCGAAGCTGTCAGCGGCCTATCGCTCGAGGACTATCTGCGCGAGCACCTGTTCGCGCCCCTTGGGATGCACGACACGGCGTTTCTGATAAAACCGGCGTGGCGCGAGCGCCTGGCGGACGTGCATCGCCGCCAAGCAGACGGCTCGCTTGTTCCGATCGAGCATGAGATCTCCCAGCAGCCCGAATTCTTCATGGGCGGCGGCGGCATCTACGGAACCGCTGGCGACTACGCGTCCTATATCCAGATGCTCTTGAATGACGGGCGAGCCAAGGATGGCACTGTCGTGCTCAAGCCGGATACCGTCGAACTCATGGGCCAGAATAGCATCGGCGACATCAAGGCAGGCGTGCTCACCTCGGTGTTGAAGGATCTCGCCAACGATACTGATTTTTTCCCTGGCATGCCGCAGAAATGGGGATTGAGTTTTCTGCTCAATACGAGTGATTCGCCCAATGGGCGTAGCGCCGGCAGCATGACCTGGGCTGGCCTTGCCAATACCTATTTCTGGGTGGATCGCTACAGAAGCATAGGCGGCGTGATCATGACGCAGATACTGCCTTTCGGGGATCCGATCACTCTGAAACTCTATGAAGGCTTCGAGCGCGGTCTCTACTTAGGACCGAGCAAACCTTCGTAGCGACGATCGCCCCCATCTCTCATCGCCGAACGCGATGGTTGCTTGGCAATTTACGATTTCCGTTCCTTCGGACCATGTCCTAAGAGACCTAATGGCGGTCGTCCGGTTCGCCATCTCGGCCGTTTTGGAGGATGGCGGTCGTGCTCCCAGGCTTCGCCGAGCGCTTGCGTTGACGGCCCGCTGAAGATTGGGCGCTTCTCCGCTCCGCTTGCACCCTCCCGAAGAACCTTGGGAATGTGACGTGACAGCAGCCAAACCACACTGCCAGCCGTCGGGTGCCTATCACATCGCCATCGGCGACATGACGGTGACTGCGGTCAATGACGGTACCTTTCAGGCCACTTTCGATATGATCGCGGGTATCGATCAGGAGGATTGCATCCGCATCGAAACAGCGGCGTTCCGTCCGGTTCCGCCCAAAATGACGATGAATGCCTTTCTGCTCCGGACCGGCGATCATGTGGCGCTTGTCGACACGGGCTGTGGAACGCGTTCGGGACCGACGTTGGGCATGGTCTGCCGGAACTTGGCGGCAATCGGCATTGTTCCCGCTGACATCGACACCATCCTGATCACGCACATGCATCCCGACCACATCAATGGGTTAATCGATGAAGCCGGTGAGGCTGTGTTTGCGAACGCAGAACTTGTCGTCAACGAGGCCGAGCTCCAGTTCTTTCGAGATCCCATGTCGCCCTCACGCTCACCCGATGGCGAACCGCAGGAATTTTTTGAAGGGTTCCGGCGGGCTACCCGGCCGTATGGAGAGCGCATCCGGACGGTTCGTGACGGACCCGTCATGCCAGGGGTCATTGCTGTCACACAGGCCGGCCATACGCCCGGCCACACCGGCTGGCTCATTGAATCCGGCGGTGATTCTGTAATGATCTGGGGCGACATTGTTCATATGCCGCATCTACAATTTACGGCGCCCCAGGCAGCAACGATTCTTGACATAGACCGCGATCTGGCTGTGGCTACCAGGCGGCGTGCCTTGGATATGGCGGCTGCAGACAGGCTTCGCGTAGCCGGCATTCACCTGGACTTTCCTGCCTTCGGTCATGTCGAGCGACGAGGCGGTGGCTATGCCTTCGTTCCGGAGGTCTGGCGCGCGGTTGTCTGACGATTTGGCGTCCCTCTGTTGGAGCGCCCCAATAT
>NZ_RZPW01000235.1:0-8216 GCF_003998455.1 Mesorhizobium sp. M7A.F.Ca.CA.001.08.2.1
ATCCTCGCTGCCGCGAATCGGACGCGGGCTTTTTTCGTGTTTCGTGAAACGAAAGGTCATTCCGCAAGTTGGCTTCCCAAAGGAGGAACCCAATGAAAAAGGATGGCGATGGCCGAGTCGAAAAGGGCAATCAGCAATTGCTTGCCCGACGTCTGTCTGAAGAAGTCGGTATTTCAGAGCCGGATGCGCGCGGTCTGATCAAGCTTATCGGCACGGATTGGAATTCGCTGCTTCGTGAAGCCCGATTTCTGAAAGAGAGGCACTAGAACGCTTCTGCCGGTCACATGATCTCGACTGAAAATATTATTGCTCTCGCGGCGGTAGTTTCTGGGCTCCGCCGGCTGTGAGCGAAGAACATGCTTCCGCCCCAACGGAGGGTGTCATGACTGCTCCCGCTACCACGCGCTTTCAGGCTGTTGAGCCGCGCACCTTATGGCTGGATCAGCTCATTGCCAGAACAGGACCGTCCAAGGGAACTGCTGCAGGTGGCGCCTGGGCCAGATGCCAAGGAAACATTGGCTGTTTCGAATAGTTGAGTTCTGCTGGGGTATTGTCACTGGCATCCGACGAAGGCTAGTGGGTCATACCTCGGCCGGGCCGCGCTATTGGTCCCTCCATGGCACGGCCTTCTTGGGAGAAGAGATTGACCCGTGGGTACGGGTTGGCTCACGCGCGACTGTGCCGCGTAGCGTCGCAGGCGGACCGAAGCGATGGCGCGATGAAGAGGCGCAGGCCAACCGCCGTTGATCTTCAGGCCGTAAGCCCGGCCCCACACCTCAAACGTTGAAGCCGTTCGCTCGGCATTCCACGCCGTGCGTGGTGCCCGTCAGAGGCGTGAGCCTTGACCGTGGGGTCATCTGCAGTGACTGGCAAAGGTAAGATCATTCGAGCCGGCGCCGTATCCCTCCATACAGCTTGCGGCTTGCTCAACTGCGACTGATTTATGCCGATCGTCGGCGCGTTGCGATGGCACCTCGCAGGAAGGGTCTGCGCGGATAACCGGCTCCAGATCGTGGGGGAAGTTCGGCGCATGGACAGGCAGTGCTTCGGCCGAATTGTCGCCCTTTTGAGCCATCGCTGGAAGGATTTCAGCGATCTCGACCAGGATTTCCTTGACCAGATGTCTCATCTGCGCGCCCGCCCTGCGGCCCCTTGCTATGGCGATCAAACTTGCTGACGTAGCCAATGTTCCCGCTTGAGCTGAATGGCGCGCGCTCTGCCGGCAAAGATCGACGGAGCGGCTTGACGCGACGGGCCGCGTCCCTCTCGCCTGCATGATCGATATTGGAAAGTCGAAATTTGAACGGACTGTTGCCTGCCTTCGTCGGAGCGTTGGATGATCCGATCACGGCATGTGCCTGACCCCCGACTTGCCGCGCGCAGCTTCTTCCCTGGCTGCTCTCTGCCTCTGACGGGGTCGACGGGAACAAAGGCTCGATCATCCGGTTTGGAACCATCCCGTTAAGCACAGGACGAAAGTGCAGCGTGGCGGATGAGATACGGCAGCCGGATTGCTCATGGCTGCTTCGATCTGCATTCGGCAGCCGAGACTGAGCCCAAATGCCTGCAGGAGACTTCGTATGAGCGAAGCACGACACAGCGAAGGCAATGAGGTGACTTCGATTGCGGGCACGTCGCCCTTCGCCAGTTTTTTCATGGCTGGCTTTGAGTGCTCGTCGCACCGGCGCAAGGACGGCGTCCGCCTCGATCTTATCCGTGCGACCTCGCACTATTTGCACGCCCTGGGCGACTACCGCGGTTGCGCCGAACTCGGTCTTCGTACCGTCCGCGACGGGTTGCGCTGGCACCTCATCGAAACCGCTCCTGGAAACTATGACTGGTCAAGCTGGACGCCGATGGTCGAAGCAGCGCAATCGGCAGGTGTCCAGGTCATCTGGGACATCTTCCACTACGGATGTCCAGACCACGTTGATCAAGGGTCGATGCATTTCATCGATGCCTATGCCTCGTTCGCTGCAGAAGCTGTGAGGGTTCATCGTTCAATCGCCGGTACAGCGCCTTTGTTGTGCCCGATCAACGAAATCTCGTTTTTCGCCTGGGCTGTTGAGGTTGGCTATTTCCCGCGCGTTGGCCCGAAGAAGCGGGGATGGTTCAAGAGGCACCTCGTGAGAGCTGCAATAGCTGGCGTTCGCGCGATGCGCGAGGTCGATCCCGCTTGCAGATTTGTCTGGGCCGAGCCGCTTATCCACATTGCCCCTCGCGACCGAACGCGGACCGAACGGCGTCGGGCCGAAAATGCCCGTCTCGGACAGTTCGAAGCTTACGACATGCTGCTGGGCCGGGCAGAGCCTGAGTTGGGGGGCAGCGACGATGTTGTCGATGTCGTTGGCCTGAATTTCTACCCGCACAATCAGTGGTACCTCAACGGGCCGACGATTCCCATGGGGCACCACGAGTACCGTGCCCTATCCGAGATGCTGATCGAGGTCGCGCATCGATATGGCAAGTCGATGTTCATCGCCGAGACCGGCTCCGAGGGATCAGGCGGGGCGGCGTGGCTCCATTATGTCTGCGACGAGGTGCGTGCCGCAATTGACCTCGAAGCGCCGATCGAAGGTATTTGCCTATACCCGATAACCGCCTATCCGGGCTGGGACAATTCGCGGCATGCGGAGGTGGGATTGTTTTCGGTCGTCCAGGCGGACGGCAGTCGGCACGTCCGCAAGCCCATCGCGGAGGAATTGGCCCGCCAGCGAGCTTTGTTCGCGGCGAACCTGACGCGTTAATACATGAGCGGCACGAGGGATGTTGCGAGCGCCTGTCGGCGCCGCCTTGCCACGCTCGATGCTCCCAGGTACGTCCGGGTGGGCGAGCTACAGCGCCCCTTCGGCCAACGACGCCTTCCCCGCGCTCGCCCATTCCGGGACGCTCTTCTGGATGCGGGCGAAGGTTGCCAGGGCCTGCCCGACCACCTGATCCATGTTGTAGTAGCGGTAGGTTGCCAGTCGACCGACAAACCACACGTCGGGACAGGTTGCGCCAAGCGCTTCGTAGCGCTTGAAGAGCTCTTCGTTTTCGGCCCGCGGCACCGGATAGTACGGGTCCCCGATATCGGTGGGATATTCGTAGGTCAGACTGGTCCGCGCGTTCTGCTGGCCGGTCAGATGTTTGTACTCGGTGATGCGGGTGTAATCTTCCGTCTGGGGATAGTTGACGACGGCAACCGGCTGAAACTGCTCTTGGTCGAGGGTGACGTGCTCGAAGCGGAGCGAACGATAAGGAAGACGCCCCAGCTGCCAGCCGAAGTACTCGTCGATCGGGCCGGTATAGATCAGGCGGTTGAACGGTATCTCGTCACGAATTTCGCGGAAGTCGGTCTGCAGCATGATCTTGATGTTCGGATGGTCGAGCATGCGCTCGAACATCCTCGTGTATCCGCCGGCAGGCATCTTCTGGAAGCTGTCGCTGAAATATCGGTCATCGCGGTTGGTCCTGGTCGGCACTCGTGCCGTCACCGATTTGCTCAGCTGGTTCGGATCGACGCCCCATTGCTTTCTGGTGTAGCCACGGAAGAATTTTTCGTAGAGTTCGCGTCCCACGGTGCTGACGACAACATCCTCGGCCGTTCGCACGTCCTCTACCGTTTCGCGTCGCGACGCGAAGAACTCCTCCAACTGTGCAGAATTCAGTTCGAGGCCATAAAGGCGGTTTATCGTGTCGAGATTGATCGGGATGGGGAGCAGTATCCCATCCACCGCCGCCAGAACCCTATGCTCGTATGTGCGCCATTGGGTGAACTGCGAGAGGTAGTCCACGATCGACTGGCTGTTGGTGTGAAAAATATGTGGCCCATAGCGGTGGATGAGGATGCCGGCTTCATTATAGCAATCATAGGCGTTGCCGCCGACATGGCTGCGGCGATCGACCAAGAGAACGCTTTCATGACGCTGCGAGGCTATTCTTTCGGCAAGCACGCTGCCGGCAAACCCCGCGCCGACGATCAGCCAATCGAACATGGCTATGCGCTCCTGCGCAACGGGACGACCTTCTTGCGTCGGTAGGCGCCCTCAATGTGAGCGGCCATGGCCGTCCATGTTCTTTCCCACGACATGTCAGCCAGATAGGCATCGACTTGCGGCAGCAGCATCTCACGCGGTCGCAAAAGCAT
Organism: Mesorhizobium sp. M7A.F.Ca.CA.001.08.2.1; assembly: GCF_003998455.1. Taxonomy (NCBI): domain Bacteria; kingdom Pseudomonadati; phylum Pseudomonadota; class Alphaproteobacteria; order Hyphomicrobiales; family Phyllobacteriaceae; genus Mesorhizobium; species Mesorhizobium sp. M7A.F.Ca.CA.001.08.2.1. The sequence goes on from NZ_RZPW01000235.1 coordinate 4,130, forward strand.
GGAGCGCAGCTTGCTCTCCAAGTCGTCACTGTCGGCGATTTCCACCAGTCCAGCAGCGCCGTAGCTGCGCACGACGTCAACGATCGCCGTCGAGATTACGGGCAGGCCCGCAGCCAGGAACTCTGGCGTCTTGGTTGGGCTGATGAACCGGGTCGCCTCGTTGAGTGCAAACGGCATCCAGCCGGCATCCCAATGGCGCAGATAATCGGGCAGGTCGCAGTAGGCCTTGGCACCCAACCAATGCAGGTTGTCGGCCTTCGGCAGGATTGCAGGATCGATTTTGACCACGGGGCCAATCATGACGAAATGCACGTCCGGCATCGTCCGCGCCGCTAGCGCCACGAGTCCGGCGTCCAGCCGCTCGTCGATGACGCCGAAATACCCCACCCTCGGGTGAGGAATGCCGGCCTGATCGGCTGGGTCCTTTCCTGGCAGCCTTGCCTTGTGAAAGTGTTTCACGTCGATGCTGCTCGGAAAGGGGTAAATAGCCTGATGCAGGCGGCGCTTGGTCTCGAACAGGCTCAGGCCACCGGTGAAAACGAGATCGGCGCGGCGCAGAAGTGCCTTTTCCATCTGCGCCAGTTCGGGCGGCGCATTCTTGAAAGCGGAGAGTTCGTCCATGCAGTCGTAGACGCATATGTCTGGGTCAAGAAACTCCGTGAAGCGGAGAGCCATCGGCGTGTAATACCAGGCGATCAGCCGGCTGTGCGGCATAGAAGCTATGATCTGCTGAACAAACCTCCGCTGCACGGCATCTGATTTCGCGGCCGACGCGCCGAGCGGCAGCACTGGTGTCACGATCAGGATGTTTGGCGATGCCTCGCTCGTCCGCATCTGCGGCTGTGGCAGTTCTTCGAAAACAGGCTCCTCAAAGTAGACCACTCTCTGCTGCTCGGATGCGAGGGTGAGGATATGCTGCGGCCGTTGATGAACGAAATTCCATCGCAAGTGGGAGAAGCAAACCAGTAGATTTTCCCTGCCAGTGTGTTTACTGGCGGATACCCTGCCCAAGGCTGCTTCCATTGAGATGTTCCTTCCCGTAATCTTTAGTTTATGTTACGACTAACATTTGTTAAGCGCGGATCGAGGAGAAATAGACTTCGATGCCAGCTCCTAACTTTCCAGCGCGTGAGTTGTTCCAAGGTGAAGTGAAGAGCTCTCGGTCACCGCTCGGATCACGAATGCGACCATATTTCCGCGAAGCTGAGAACGCCCGCCGCGCATCGCCGGGCTTTGAAAGCGTGAGCGACGGGGGAATGTCGGTGGAGAACGGACCTGCCGTATTTGCGTTGAAGTCGCTGGCTATAAAATGCGCAGGACATCAAGTTGATTCGCCCGCATCGCTGGCGAGTCCGTGCCAGGCGAATTCCGGGGCTGATATGAAGATCGACTTTGCGACCAACGTTTTTCCGCTGTTTCATCCGCAAAGCGTGGATGACCTCAAGGACCCTTGCCCCGTCTTTGATGGCAGCCTGTGGCACGTCTTCGGCTCGAGCGGCACGGTGACCACCGAAACGTGGACGATACTGCACGCCACGGCGCCGGACCTTTATGGGCCGTGGACCGAGCATCAGTCGATCGAGCTTCCAATCAATGGGAGTGGTGTTGCGGCTCCGGGGGTCATCCACGAAAGCGGCGTCTTTCACATGTTCATCCAGACCGAGTTCATGAAGTCTGGCGGCCGCTGCGAGCATGCGGTTTCCAATGACGGGTTCCAGTGGGTGGTTCTTAGCCCCGCCATCCTCGCGATCCCGGACACGGAGGAAGATGGCATTTACGATCCGCATCCCGCACTTATTGGCGGCAAGCGCTACCTCGTCTATTCCGCCATGCCAAAATTCACCAGGGTGCCGCAGCCCGACATCTATCTCGCACGCAGCCAATCCGACTCATGGTTCGGTCCCTGGAAGCGGATCGGCAAGATCCTCGACCACAATGATGTGCCTCACCACAACACGAGAGAGGATCCCGACTATGAATGGGGCATTGAGGGCGCACAACTGGTCGAATTGCCGGACGGTCGCGTGCTTCTCAATGCCACTTGCTTTCTGCCCAATGGCCTTCGCGGGAACCGGCAACGCGTGTTTTTTGCCATCGCGGATAACGTTGCTGGACCTTACGTCTCGATCGGCCCGGTGCTGGAACCAGGCCAGCCGGGAGAGAACGGCCACTCGACAGTGATGATCGAAGGCAGCCAGCTTTCACTGTTTTATCAGAGCCGGGTCGCCACGACTGATCATCGGTGGCGCTACGGCTTGGCCAGATGTGACGTCGCTCTGCTTTCCAGGGTCGCGTGATCCGGTCGGCGCCACTCGTAGCGACTGCATCAACGAACTGGACGGCTCGCATTGCGAATAAGCGTCCGTGGCTCGAGACATTCCCGCGGAAAACTGCCGGAATTAAGTGTTCCTCGCACGGAACAATGCATCAGAGCTGAGGTTCGGCTGACTTCCAACCAGGAGTCAGCCATGTATTACACCGACAAGAAATTGCAGTACCCGGTTCGTGTGGAAACGCCCAATCCAGTCTTTGCCCGTGCCTTGCAGCAGGCCATCGGCGGAGTAGAAGGCGAGATCCGCGTGGCCTTGCAGTATTTCTTCCAGGCATGGGGATGCCGCGGGCCGGCCAAATACCGCGACCTGTTGTTGAACACGGCGACCGAGGAGCTCGGCCATATCGAAATGCTGGCGACTGCGGTCGCCCTCAATCTTGAGGGTGCACCACTTTCGCTGCAGGAGGACATCTCGTCGGACACGGTCGGCGGCTCGGTCCTCAACGGGATGAACTTCCGCCATATCTTGTCGACCGGCCTGGCCGCACTGCCTGAAAACGCCAACGGCGTTCCCTTCAATGCTTCGCATGTCTATGCCAGCGGCAATCTTGCCGCGGATATGGTCGCAAACGTCACCGCGGAAGGAAGCGGCCGCGTGCTTGCGACCCGCCTGTACAACATGACCAGCGATCCCGGCATGAAGGACATGCTGTCCTTCCTTATTGCGCGCGACACCATGCACCAACAGCAGTGGCTCGCGGCAATCGAAGATATGGGCGGACTGAACGCGTCTCTGCCGGTCCCCAACTCCTTCCCGCAGGAAAAGGAGCATCAGGACGTATCCTATGCCTTCATCAATTGCTTCGTCGAAGGTGTCGAACCAGCGCAGGGTCGTTGGAGCGAAGGACCGTCGATGGACGGCAAGGGCGAGTTCTCCCTGGTCGCCGGTTCGCCAATGGGCGAGGAGCCCATGCTGTCGCCGCCTCGGCCAAGTTCCGGCGCCCAGAGCGAGCAGATGATCGACAGGCGGGCAGCCGAATAGGCAAAGATAGCAATGCCGGAGGCAGCCGGCACTCGGCTGTCTCCTGCTAGCGGCTCCTGCGGAGTCGGGCGCACCCGGTGGTACCGAGCAACTGGCGCTCCGCACGAGGGATAGCGCGACCCATTGGTGACTGGTGCGTGCCTGACGAAGCTCTCCATTTCCGCTTCGACATAAATGCTTCACCTAGGGAACATCGCCGGCTCCGCGAAGTTGGACAGCCACGGAGGACGTGCACATGAACAGTGTCATCTATCTTATCGGCGTTATCGTTGTCGTGCTGGCGGTCCTCTCCTTCCTCGGTCTTCACTAGGTGGCCCCATGCAGCATGAAAACGATCAGGGCGGACAGCCCACCGATTTCGACAAGGCGAAAAGCGACGTTTCCGAAAGGCTTCGCCAGGAAAATGAGCGTGCCAGCGAGTTGCTTCACGACGCGCGTGACACGGTCACCCGCAAGGCTGGCGACTATGCATCTGAAGCCAGGGAGGTCATCTCCGACAAGGCGCAGGAAGCGCAGCGCGACATCGGATCGACTCTGGCGGCGCTGGGCGGCGCACTGCGCGCGGCCAGTGATCACCTGGCCAACAACGATGAAAGGAACGCATCGAAGTTCGCATTGGATGCTGCCGGTGGCTTGGAGCGGCTTTCATCGTCATTGAAACAGAAGCCGTTCGGCCAGGTCCTGGAGGACGTGCAGTCCTTTGGCCGGCAAAATCCCGGTGTCCTGCTTGCCGGATCGGTATTGGCCGGATTGGCTCTCGGGCGGTTCATCAA
>NZ_RZPW01000236.1:0-8211 GCF_003998455.1 Mesorhizobium sp. M7A.F.Ca.CA.001.08.2.1
TGCGCCGGCCAAGGAACCGCTTGGCCCGCACCGACCACAGCTTTGTCGGCGGAAATCAGCGTGCCGCGCTGTTCAACCGGGCAAGAAGTGCCGTCTTTGTCTTTCTATCGACGAAAGCGGCCTCGATGGCCGTTCTGGTGACGGCGGTCAGCGCCTTGTCGTTCATCGAGAAATGCTCGGCAGCGATATCGTATTCACGCTTGAGCGAGGTCCAGAAATAGGGCGGATCGTCGGAATTGAGCGTCACCTTGCAGCCTGCCGCCTGCAGGGCCGGAAACGGATGATCGGCGAAACTGTCGAACACCTTGAGCGCGATGTTGGAACCGGGGCAGCATTCCAGCACGACACCCTGGTCGGCGATGCGCCGGACGAGGTCCGGGTTCTCGATGGCGCGAACGCCATGGCCGATGCGAGACGGGCGGATGTGATCCAGCGCCGCCTGGACGGTCTCCCAGCCCGTCAGTTCGCCGGCATGGATGGTGATGCCGAGCCCGGCTTCGCGAGCGATCTCGAAAGCCCTGACATAGTCCTCCATATCACCGATCCGCTCATCGCCGGCAACGCCGAAACCGGTGACCAGCGGATGCCCGCAGCGCGCCGCGAAGCGCGCCGCCTGCTCGATCGACTCGACGCCGACATGGCGCACGCCGGTGACGATCATGCGGCCCTCGATGCCGGTCTTGGCCTTGGCGCGGGCCATGCCTTCGCCGAGCGCGTCGGTATAGGCCTTGGGCGACAAGCCGGCTTTTTTAGCGTGGTCCGGCGAGGTGAACACCTCGGAATAGATGGCGCCATCGCGGGCAAGGCTGGTCAGATAGTGGTCGGCCAGCCGCGCATAGTCCTCCTCGGTCCGGAACAGATCGGCGGAAAAATCATAAGCCGCCAGGAAGGAGGTGAAATCGTGCCAGACGAAGGAACCGTTCTGGATATAGGGCGAGGTGTCCTTGCCGTATTTCTGCGCCTGGCGGATGACGAGTTCGGGCGCCGCTGCCCCTTCGATGTGGCAGTGCAGTTCCGCTTTCAAAGGCATTCAATCATCCCGTCGGTCCGTCCAGGTCTCGAAAACCCGCCACCTGGAAGCGCGGCTGAACACCGCGCCTTAAACAATAGCGCCCGCACCATCGATCGGCTATGGTCCCGCCGGTTTTATGACGGATCAAAAAAATGTCAGTTGAGAGAACCACGGCCGCGGGCGGCATGGAAACCTCCTATGGTTTCAAGCGTGTAGGGGCTGGCGACAAGCAGTCCCTGGTCAACGATGTTTTCCACAAGGTCGCCAACCGCTACGACCTGATGAACGATCTGATGTCGGCCGGCCTGCACCGGCTGTGGAAGGACGCCATGGTCACCTGGCTCAATCCGCCTAAACGGGCGGGCTGGAAGGTGCTCGACGTTGCCGGAGGCACCGGCGACATTGCCTTTCGCATCGTCGATGCCAGCCACGGCAATGCCCATGCCACCGTGCTCGACATCAATGGCTCGATGCTGGCTGTCGGCCGCGACCGGGCCGAAAAGAAGGGCCTGTCCGGCAACACCGATTTCGTCGAGGCCAATGCCGAGGAACTGCCCTTCCCTGATGCCACATTCGATGCCTATACCATCGCTTTCGGCATCCGCAACGTACCGCGCATCGAGGTGGCCTTGGGCGAAGCGTTTCGCGTGCTGAAGCCCGGTGGGCGCTTCCTGTGCCTGGAATTTTCCGAGGTCGAGATGCCGCTGCTCGACAAGGCCTATGAAGCCTGGTCGTTCAACGCCATTCCAAAGATCGGCAAGATGGTCACCGGCGACGGCGAGCCCTATTCCTATCTGGTCGAATCGATCGCCAGGTTTCCCAACCAGCAGAATTTCACGACGATGATTTCCCGCGCCGGCTTCGACCGCGTTTCCTTCCGCAACTATTCCGGCGGTATTGCAGCACTTCATTCGGGCTGGAAGCTTTGAGGCCGGACCGCATTTCTCACAATCGACGCGTGCTATGCCGGTTCAAAGAGCCGGCAGGGTTGGCGCTGCCATGAGCAATGTCAGTGCAGGATTCCGGCTCGTAAGGGCCGGCTGGGTGCTGGTCCGCGAGGGTGTCGTCGCCGCTCTGCCGGGTGAGGAACTGTCCGGCCTGCCGAAGTTCGGCTGGCGGATGGCACGGCTGTTCACGCGCCGCCGCGCGCTGGCCTATGAGCGCAGCGACCGGCTGGCCAAGGCGGTCGTCCGGCTCGGTCCCTCCTATGTAAAGCTCGGCCAGTTCCTGGCGACGCGGCCCGACGTCGTCGGCAACGACATGGCGCTCGATCTCGCCATGTTGCAGGACAAGATGCACACCTTTCCGAAGGCCGAAGCCATAGCGGCCATCGAAGCCTCGCTCGGGCGCAAAGTCGGCGATCTCTACGCTCAATTCGGCGATCCGGTCGCCGCCGCCTCCATCGCCCAGGTCCATGCCGCCGATGCCATGCATGACGGCGTTGCCACCAAGGTGGCGGTCAAGGTGATCCGGCCCGGCGTGCGCCGCCGCTTCTTCCAGGATCTTGAAAGCTATTTCCTTGCCGCTCGCCTGCAGGAGAAATACATCCCCTCGTCCCGCCGGCTGCGGCCGGTCGAGGTCACCCAGACGCTGGCTCAGACCACCAAGATCGAGATGGATCTTCGCCTCGAGGCGGCGGCCCTCTCGGAGCTCGGTGAAAGCACCAGGCACGACCCCGGCTTTCGCGTGCCGTCCGTCGACTGGGAGCGTACCGGCCGCGACGTGTTGACCATGGAGTGGGTCGACGGCGTCAAGATGAACGACATTGCCGGACTGGTCGCGGCGGGCCACGATCTGAAAACCATCGCCACAAACCTGATCCAGTCGTTCCTGCGCCACACGCTGCGCGACGGATTTTTCCACGCCGACATGCATCCGGGCAATTTGTTCGTCGAGGCGAACGGCACCATCGTTGCCGTCGATCTCGGCATTGCCGGCCGGCTCGGCAAGAAGGAGCGCCGCTTCCTCGCCGAAATCCTCTACGGCTTCATCACGCGCGACTATCTGCGCGTCGCTGAGGTCCATTTCGAGGCCGGCTATGTGCCGCGCCAGCACAATGTCGCGGCCTTCGCGCAGGCGATCCGGGCGATCGGCGAGCCGATCCATGGCCAGCCGGCCGAGACCATCTCGATGGCCAAGCTTCTGACGCTGCTGTTCGAGGTTACCGAGCTCTTCGACATGGCGACGCGGCCCGAACTGATCCTGCTGCAGAAGACCATGGTGGTGGTCGAGGGCGTGGCGCGCACGCTCGACCCGGCCTTCAACATGTGGAAGACTGCCGAGCCGGTGGTCGGCGACTGGATATCAGGCAATCTTGGGCCGCGTGGTATGATGATGGATGCGCGCGATGGCGCCAAGGCGCTGCTGACGCTGGCCCGCCAGGTGCCCGAGCTTGCGGCGCGCACTGACCGGCTGTCGCGCGAGATCGACCTGATGGCCGAGCATGGCCTGCGCTTCGACGAGACCACTGCCCACGCCATCGGCAAGGCCGAAGCGCGCTACAGCCGCTCCGGCCGCTGGGCACTCTGGGTGATCGCGCTGACGCTGGTCTATATCGCCTGGAAGATGATCTGAGTTCTCGGTGACAGCAGTGCCGGCATTGCTATCATTGAAAGCAACGCTTTCATGGACTACGTTGAGGTAAGGAGCAAAAACATGAGCACACTTACCATCCGCAATCTCGACACCAACGTGAAGCAGAAACTGCGTGAGCGAGCTGCCGTGAGGGGAGTCTCAATGGAAGAGGAAGCGCGTAGCGTTCTTGCCAAGAGTGTTCTTTCGGACGGTGTGGACCAAGACCCTCGGGGAGAGTCACTCTATGCCGCGATTCGTAGGCTGGTTGAGCCCCATGGCGGTTTCGATGTCGAGTTGCCGGAGCGCGGCCCTACGCGCGAGCCACTGAAATTTGACTAACCATGTTCGTGCTGGATACGAATGTTATCTCGGAAACCTTCAAACCACGGCCGGATGCAGGGGTGGCTACCTGGATGGATAGCTCGCTCGCAACCCGCTCATATGTCACGGCGATGACCAAGGCAGAGCTGCTCGTTGGGCTTGCGAACATGCCGGACGGAACGCGTAAGGCTGCACTGGGTAGTGTCATCGGGGCCTTTTTCACCAAATGGCTCAAGACCCCAGTGCTCGCGTTCGGTGACCGCGAAGCCGAAGCATACGCGGAGATTGTTTCGAACAGACGATTTCTGGGACGTCCTATACGCGAATTTGACGCACAGATCGCCTCGGTTGCTCGCTCGCGGGGCTTTGCGGTGGTGACTAGAAATGTTGCTGACTTTTCCGATTGCGGTATCAGCATAGTCAATCCTTGGGAGGGTGCATGAGCCTCTCCGGCAAGCGCATCCTGCTCATCATCGGCGGCGGCATCGCCGCCTACAAAGCGCTGGATCTGATCCGCCGGCTGCGCGAGCGCGGGGCTGCGGTTCGGGTGGTCATGACATCGGCCGCGCAGGAATTCGTCACCACGCTGTCGGTCGGCGCGCTCTCCGCCGACCATGTTTTCACCGAGCTGTTCGACCGCAATGACGAACACGATGTCGGCCATATCAGGCTGTCGCGCGAGGCCGATCTGCTGGTGGTGGCGCCCGCCACGGCCGACCTGATGGCGAAGCTCGCAAACGGCCACGCCAACGATCTGGCCTCCACCGTGCTTGTCGCCACCGACAAGCCGGTGCTGATGGCGCCGGCCATGAACCCCAGAATGTGGGCGCATCCGGCCACCCGCCGCAACCGCGCGACGCTGCAGAAGGACGGCGTCACCTTCGTCGGCCCGGCCAGGGGCGAGATGGCCGAAAGCAATGAGACGGGCGAAGGCCGCATGGCCGAACCGCTGGAGATCGTTGCCGCGGTCGAGGCGCTGCTCGATGTCGGCCCCAGGCCGCTGTCGGGGCGCAAGATCATCGTCACCTCCGGCCCGACCCATGAGCCGATCGACCCGGTGCGCTACATCGCCAACCGCTCGTCCGGCAAGCAGGGCCATGCGATCGCGGCAGCACTGGCCAGGCTCGGCGCCGATGTGCGCCTCGTCTCCGGCCCTGTCGGCATCGCCGATCCCCCCGGAGTGAAGACCATTCACGTCGAGCGGGCGCAGGAGATGCGCGACGCGGTGGAACGGCTCTTGCCCGCAGATGCGGCGGTGTTCGTCGCCGCCGTGGCCGACTGGCGCACCGAGAACTCGGCCGGTGAGAAGATCAAGAAGGTCGCGGGCGAAGGGCCGCCGGTGCTGCGCATGGTCGAGAATCCCGACATTCTCGCCGGCGTCGGCCATCACAGCCAGCGACCCGGCCTGGTTATCGGCTTCGCCGCCGAGACACAGGATCTCCTGCGCAACGCCGAGGCCAAGCTCAAGAAGAAAGGCGCCGATCTCATCGTTGCCAACGACGTGTCGCAGGGAAGCGGCGTCGGCTCTTCGGGCGTGATGGGCGGCGATCGCAACCGGGTGCGGATCGTGTCAAAGGCCGGTGTCGAGGAATGGCCGGAGATGAGCAAGGACGAAGTGGCGGCTCGGCTTGCCGCCCTGATCGCCGAACGGCTTAAAACAATCGTCGTTTGACTGAAAAATGTTCTGCTGCAGTGACGCACCGCCCTGCCGCGAGACTGCGTTCAGGCGGCGCGCGCTTTAAGTCCTGCGGCTCACATCAATTGGTCAAAAGCTCCGCGGTTCGGGCAAGTGCGCCGGCGAAGCCGTTGAGCGGAATGGAAAAGCTCACCGCTTGTCCGGTGTCTGCCGCGAAAGCGTCGATCTTCAGCGTGGTGCCTGATTTCAGCAGCGGCGTGACAGTCGCATCGAACACCACCGGCACCAGACAGCCGACGACCTGGCAGGTGTTGAACGCCAGGCTGCCGTCCAGCTTCTGATCGTCGATGGTCAGGCTCACCCCCTTGGCCAGCGCCAGGCCGAACGGCAGCGCAAGCGTTCCCGTGGCATCCTCGCCGGTCTTGCTCGACAGCTCGATCGCCAGCAGGCGCTGATTGTTTTGCTTGTTGAATTGCTGATGCGACAGGCTGCAGGTTTTGGTCGCGCCTGATATCTGGCAATTGACCGTCCAGTCGCCGTGGGTTTCGGACAGTGCCGACGCGCCACCGGGCAACTGCGGCGCATCGGCGGCAGCCGGTGCCGCGACCGCCTTGTCGCTCTTGGTTTGCGCTGCCACGGCCGGCACACCGACGGTGCAGGCAACACCCAGCATCGCCACGAAATACGCGAACTTCCTCATCAAGACCCCTCCCGCCCGGCTCCGCCTCGGGCCAGCTAGAAGCTGACCTTGAGAGACGCGCTGATCGCGTTCTGTTTAACCGTTTCGCCGAAGGCGCCATTATATCTGACGGACATGCCGACGCCATTGACGCCATTCAGTTCAAGGCCGGCGCCGACCCGATAGAGCGGCGAATCGACGGCCTCCGTCAAGTGCAATGCGGGGTTGCCAGGCAGATTCTCCGCCGCCGCGAAGCGACCTTCGATTTCCCACTCCTTGTTGGAAAACTCCGCCCCGGCCTTGCCGTAGACGCGAAGGCTGGCAATGTCGCTGAGCGCGATGTCGGTGCCGATCTCGATTGCAGGGGTTGCAGAATAGTAGGTGTTGGCCGAGCCATCGAAGTTGAAGGCGGCGACCGAACCCTCCTCCGTGCCTGAGACACGCAGCCAGCGCGCGTCGAACTGCACTGTCGGCTGCAGATAGAAGGCGCCCATCTCCCGGGTGAAACCCAACCGCGCCGAGCCGCCGAACATCGCGGTCTTCTGTGTGTAGGTGACGCTGCTGCCGATGCCAGGCAGCATTACCTCGTCGAGATAATCACCCGCCAACGTTTCGCCCGGAATGTAGAATGCCGGGTCGATATGGGTGTCGCGTTCGCCCTTGAACGAGCCCGTGCCGCCACCGAGTGCAAAGTCCACGAAGTAATTCTTGTTGGTATATTTGGCCAGCGCATAGGCCTGCCAGGCCTCGCCGGTGGTCTCCGACAGCAGGTCGCCATCAAAGCCGATCTTGGAATCGAACTCTGTGCGGCCGATGGTGGCGCCAAGCGACCAGTTCTGGCCAATCTCGCCAATGCCGCCAAGCGACATCGTCTTCAGGACGTCGTCGCGGCTTGTAGTGCCAGCACCCGCGTCGCGGCCGTACTCGGCCTGCGGGCTGATCGTTGCCCAGACGCAGCGGCCGTCGGGATTCTTGTAGGCAGGCACGCCAGTACACTCACGCGCCGCTTCCAGCATCATGTCGGCTTCGCGGTTGATCATGTCGAACGTATGCACGGCATAATGCGGTGTGAGCCGGGTCAATGCTGCACCCAGTTCCTCTTCATTGGGCAGGAAGCGCAGCATGTTGATCAGCCTGGCCATCGGGTTGTCCGGGGTCGATGCTGCCTCGACATCGTCAAGGTACTGCGCCATCTGGAACACGCCGGGATCGGTGGTGCCGGACCCCGGATCCTGCGCCAGTTCCAGGAATGTCGGGTTGTCGGCGTAAAGAACGAGATCGGTGCCGCCATCCACCCGGAACTGGAAGTTGAAGCCCACTGCCGGATGCAAGGTCTTCGCTGCTATGCCGGAGTCGGTCATCCCCGAGCCATTGGCGACCACATATTCCGTGAACAGCTTATCGATCGACAGGAAATTCAGCGGCGCTTCGCCGTTGAAGTCACCGGCCGCCGTTAGTGCCAGGGCATCCGTGATCTGGTTGTTGAGATCCACATCGGTGACGAAATCGCCGGAGAGGTTTTGTTTGAAGCCGCCGCCGACATCCACCTTCGCCACCACGCCGATGCCCTGGTTGGTATAGAGCCCGTCATTGGTGAACAGCCCGCCGCCGAGATCGATGGTTTTCAGTCCGACCATCGAGGCATCCGCAAAATTGTGGAAGCTGTTGTTGCCGCCGCCGAGATCGATGTTGCCGATGACGCGTCCCAGCGTGTCGCCCAGCGGCGAATTGTCGACATGGTCATCACCCGACGTGCCGGTAATGGCCAGCGGACTGAAATCGTCGAGCAGCGATTCCAGGATCGCATTGGTCGGCACGACGGGACCGGGCGCCAACAGGAAGGTCTGGAATGCCTGGATATCCGCTGCCTGGATCTCGAATGTCGGCGTCGCTCCCATTGCGTAGAGCAGGCTGTGGTTGGTCAGCGCGTTGTTGGCGCCGCCGACGAGCATGGCGGCAACGCCGGTTCCGGCGCCGCCAATCGTGTAG
>NZ_RZPW01000237.1:0-8209 GCF_003998455.1 Mesorhizobium sp. M7A.F.Ca.CA.001.08.2.1
GGCCGCATCACTTTCGACGGTGCCGATTATCATCCCTCCAGCCCGCAGGATGCCAAGCGGCTTGGCATCGTCACCATCTATCAGGAACTGAGCCTGATCCCGACGCTGACCGTGGCGGAGAACATTTTCATCGGCCGCGCGCCGATCGGCCCGCTCGGGCTGGTGAACTGGCGCAAGATGGAGGAAGATTCCCGCACGATCATCGCCCGCGTCGGTCTCTCCATAGATCCGATGACGCCGGTCTCGGCACTGTCGGTGGCCGAGCAGCAACTGGTCGAGATTGCTCGGGCGCTGTCGCTGGAAAGCCGGCTGATCATCATGGACGAGCCGACCTCGGCGCTGACCGAGACCGAGGTGCAGCGGCTGCTGTCGATCATGGACCGGCTGCGCAAGGATAAGGTCGCCATCATGTTCGTCACCCACCGGCTGGAGGAAGCGTCCGCCATATGCGATCGCATGACGGTGCTGCGCGACGGCAGGCTTGCCGGCCACCTTAACCGTGAAGGCGGGCCGATCGCGCTGCCCAAAATCATCGAGAAGATGGTCGGCCGCGCGGCGTCCGAGCTCTACGCCCGGCCGGCGCAACGCGCGGTGGCCGGCGATGTCGTGCTGTCGGTGCGCGGCCTGCGCACCGTGCGCGACCCCGAGGCGCCGCACGCCATCGTGCTCGACGGCGTCGACATAGACCTCAAGGCCGGTGAAATCCTCGGCGTTGCCGGGCTTGTCGGCTCAGGCCGCACCGAACTGGCGCGCGCTATCTTCGGCGCCGACCGCATCGCGGCCGGCACCATCACGCTCGACGGCGAGCCGATCGCCCCGGCATCGCCCGCGGACGCCATTGCGCTCGGCATCGGCCTGGTGCCGGAGGACCGCAAGCACCAGGCGATCTTTGCCGCGCTGGGCATCCTGCCGAATTTCTCCATCGCTTCGCTGGGCAGCTTCAGCAACGGTTTCGGCTTCATGGCCGAGCGGCGCGAGCGCGATGCGCTGTCCGGGTTTCGAAAGATGCTGTCGATCCGCATGGCTTCGGCCGAGCAGGCGATCGAGGGCCTGTCGGGCGGCAACCAGCAAAAGGTGATCCTGGCGCGCTGGCTCGCGCGCGATCCGAAAGTGCTGATCGTCGACGAGCCGACGCGCGGCGTCGATGTCGGCGCCAAGACCGAGGTGCACCAGATCCTGGTGCAGCTTGCGGCGCGCGGCATTGCGGTGATGATGATCTCGTCCGAGCTGCCCGAGGTGCTGGCGGTTTCGGACCGCATCGTCACCATGCGCCGCGGACGCATCACCGGCCAGATGCCGGGCGTCGAGGCAAACGAGGAAAGACTGATGGAACTGATGGCACTCGACCGCAAGGAGACACTATGAGCGTGGCGGGGGAGCAGGATCAGCGCGGCGGCATCAACTTCGCGCGGCTTTTGATGAGCTTCGGGCCGCTGCTGTTCCTGGTGGCGCTGATCATCGTCTTCACGGTGCTGAAGCCGAGCTTCATGGACCCGATCAACCTGTTCAACATCACAAGGCAGATCTCGATCACCGGGCTGATCGCGCTCGGCATGACCTTCGTCATCCTTACCGCCGGCATCGACCTGTCGGTCGGCTCGCTGCTCGCCTTCTGCGGCATGGTCGCCGCCGTGGTCGCCAAGGGCGGCACGGCCAACACGCTGTCGCTGTCGACGAGCGGCACGCAAGGATTCGGCTGGTTCGCCGCGCTGCTGGCCGCCATCATCGTCGGAGCCGCTGCCGGCGGCGTGCAGGGACTTGTCATCACCCGGCTGAAAGTGCCGCCCTTCGTCGTCACGCTGGGCGGGCTGACGGTGTTTCGCGGGCTGACGCTGACCATCTCCAATGGCGGCCCGATCTCGGGCTTCGACGCCTCGATGCGCTGGTTCGGCACCGGGCTGATCGGCCCGGTGCCGGTGCCGGCGCTGATCTTCGCGGCGGCCGCCATCCTGTGCCACATCGTGCTGCGCTACACGCGCTATGGCCGCGCCGTCTATGCCGTCGGCGGTAATGCGGAAGCAGCGCGGCTGTCGGGCCTGCGCGTCGATCGCATCCTGGTCTCGGTCTACGTCATTGTCGGCTTCTTCGCCGGGCTCGCGGCCTTCGTGCTGTCGGCCAGGCTGAACTCCTCGGAAGCGGTGGCGGGCATCGGCTACGAACTGACCGTCATTTCGGCCGTCGTCATCGGCGGCACCTCGCTGTTCGGCGGCATCGGCTCGGTCGGCGGCACGGTGGTGGGGGCGGCGCTCATCGGCGTGCTGCAGAACGGGCTGCAGTTCAACAACGTCTCGTCCTACACGCAAAGCATCGTCATCGGGCTCATCCTGATCCTGGCGGTGGCGTTCGACCGCTGGCTGAAGTCGCGGGTGCGACGGTGAGGGGCGAAGGGAGATGTTAACGCCCAGGCGCCCCCCCTCTGTCCTGCCGGACATCTCCCCCTCAAGGGGGGAGATCGGATGTCATGACTGCTTTCGCTAATTTTCAACGTTGAAGAGAAAGCGGCGAGGACGAAGCTGCTGATCTCCCCACTTGAGGGGGAGATGTCCGGCAGGACAGAGGGGGGCGCCTCGCTCTGCCCCCTGGCAGGAGACCCCACCCCATTCCTTGCAAAACAATCATGCTTTGCTAGAAAGATTTTGGCGGGTGGCATCGTGAGAGAACCTCATGTTTGCCGATATCATCAGACCGATCACCCTAGGTTTTTCGCTGCTGCTGCGGTTCTGGCCACAGCTCATCGCCCTGGTGCTGGCCGGCGTGATGGTCGGCGATCTCCTCATGCTGCTGGCGGCGAAGGTGGCGCTGGCCAATCACTTCGCCGGGTTGGCGATGCTGACCCTGGTGGCGCTGGCGCAGCTGGTGGTGACGGTGGCAATGTTCCACGTGCTGCGCCCCGGCCTGCCGCATGTGGTGGCCGCGCAGCGCGGCGCCGACAAGGCCGCAACCACCGAGACGCAAACGAAGCCGGGTGCCGAGGCTGACCGGCGCGGCTCGCGGCTGGTGCGGATGATCACCATCGCGCTTCTGCCGTTCTTCGCCTATTATGCCGCCTGGGGATTTCTGGGCGACATCGTGCGGCAGTATTCGCGCGAAACACTCGACCAGGCCGATTTCGGCCAGAGCGCTGATGTGCTCGACGTGCTCGACTCGCGCTGGCTGCTGGTCTCCGTGGCGGTGTCCTGGCTGATCCGCCGGCTGGCCAAATTCATGCAGGCTAAGACAGGTGCGGAGTCGTTCTGGCAGATCGTGGTGGTGATCTGCGAGACCAACTGGATTTTCGTCGGTCTCTACGTGATCAGCCGCTGGAAGGACTCGGCGCTGCAATGGCTGATGAGCCGCAATTTCTGGTCGGTCCTGCAGGCATCGGTGGACGGGCTGGCAAACCCGGTGCCGATGGTCTCGGCCGCACCCATGGTGCCGGTCGAGATCTCCTCGATCGCGCCGTCGACGGCTGCGATCAACCTGTTCTTCTTCATGCTCCTGCCGCTGATCTGGCTGGTGATGGCGGCGCTGATCTACGGCTATGACGTGCGCGACGATGCTGCCCTGATGCGCGTGCACGGCCGGCTGGAGCGTGCCGGCCGGCGCTATGCCGGCCTGCCGAAATTCCTGCGCGATTTCGTCGAGCATTTCATCGCCGGCTACCGCTCGCGCTATCTGCCGATCGCCAACGGCGTGCGGCTGACGGTCAGCGCCAGCCTGGTGCTGTTGTGCACGCTGGTGGTCGGCTACCGGTTGCTCGACTGGGGCGCGGCCTGGCTGTGGCTCGGCGCGACGCGGCTGATCGGCCCACACGAGCTCGATATCTGGCAGATTTTTTCGCATGCCGTGACGCTACTCTTCGGCAGCCCGTTCCAGGATTCCTCCACCGGCATCCTGATCGAGCCGCTGCGCATATGCTTTCTCGCCGCCGTGCTGGAGACGGCGTTTTCGATGGCGAAGCGGGCGGGGAAGTGAGCTTTCTTTACGGGGAGAAGGATGCTGTCACTTCGGCGGCCGCTGAAAACGCAGGAACCAGGGGCGCTCGCTGCCCAGGCCAACGGCCGGGCGGATGGTCTCGATGGCATCCTCGGGCACGATGAAGGTCTCGCCGACGCTGATGATTTCGCCCTTTTGGGCGCCGGAGAAGATCGCCGAGGTGCAGTTCATCACGCCGTCCGGCAGGCTGACGCCGGAGATGAAGTCGGGCAGCCAGCGGCGGCCGGCGGCGTCGGTCAGCATCACCTTGCAGCCCAGCCACTGCTTTTGCAGATCGGGATCGCCGACCGTGACGGCGAAGGTGGCGATGACGGCCATGGCATGGTCGGGCAAGCGGCCGGCCTTGCCGCCGCGCAAATCGGCCAGCCGCCATTCGCTGCCGCCGAACGGCGCGCCTTGGCCAAACTCGACATCCCTGGCGATGAGGTCCTCGCCATGCAGCCATTCACGGATGCTCTCATAGCTGGTTTCGGCCAGCGTCAGCGGCAGCAGGATAGCGAGCGCGGCAAGACCGCGCCGTCGCCATTTTTTCTCGCCACCGCCGGCTGGGTCGATGTCGGTTGAAACCGCGCTCATGTCTTGCCCTGCCGTGTCTGGCCCTGCGGCGGTGCAGGAGCGTCGAGATCGTATAGCGGCAAGACATCCGCCGGTTGACCATCGGCACCGGTCGGAACGGCATCGAGGCTGATGCGAGCCTGGGCGTCGAGCGGGCCGAACTGACGTGCGGCGATAAGCAGGCTGGCGCCTCGGATCTGGTCGGCCGGCAACTCGAAGACGAACAGGCCGCTTCTCTCCAGCCCTGGATCGACGGCATGTGGCGGCATATCCTGGCGATAGTTGAGCCGCTCCGTCTGGCGGTAGCGCAGGCCGGTCGGGCCTTGCCAGGTGCCGTCGGCGACCGTGGTGGAGGTGCTGGTGGCGGTGAGATTGGTCGTCGCCACCGCCCACAGGCCGCTGGTGGTCAGCAGCCTTTCCTGGCCGAACTGGTTGGTCTTCAGCGTGCGCGCAAAGACCATTCTGTCGAGGCGGACATCGAAGCTGCGCGCCCGCACCGTGTCGTGCATGGCGCCATCAATGGGGATCGGCGCGGTAAGTTCGGCATAATGCGGCTTCGACACCTGCATGCCGTAGCTGAGCGCCACGGTGGCGGCGACGATCAGGAGATTGCCGATGGCGCGGATCCTCATGAGCCGCTCTCGGGCAGGTCGGCGACCGGCATGGTGACGGTGCCGAGCCGATAGGGATTGAACCAGCCCGGCGTGCCGTAAAGATTGTCGCGCGGCTTGAAGATCTCGGCGGTGACGCCGAAGCTGAGATTTGCCGGCACGGCGGCGTTACCGGCAAGCGGCCAGACATAGGCCATGCGTTCGGTCATGCCGGGATGCAGTTCCGGCGTCAGCGTCGAATCGCGGGCCAGCGCGATCATCGGCGTGGAATCGGGCAGGTCGATCCCGTCCGGCTTGAAGACGTTGAAATAAGCCTTGTCGGATTGCGCCGTGCGATTGGTCAGATCGGCCTCCAACACCAGCGCCTTCTGGCCTGGTTTCAGCGCCACGCCATAGAGTTTGGCGCGGCTGACATAGGCGCGCGCGGGCTGGACCCGCCAGCGCCCGGCATCGATGGCGGCATCGGGCGGCAATTGCGGCGGGCGTGGGCGGGCAGGGCGCCGAACGCGCCCATCAGGCCGGCGACGAGCAGGGCGGCGATGGTTCCCGCGCCGGCCGTTATCCAGGTTTGAAATTTTGAGCGGGCAGTCTTGAACATTCCAAACTATGCACGTCGAACGGTCAGCCACCCCTGCGCAGTCTAGAAAGAAAAAATGGCTGATGGAACCCGCAAACGGCTGGTCCAGTCCTCACGCCGCTTCCCTTGCCCAGAGCCTGTGGCCATGGCGGCGGAAATAGCGCGCCACCAGGCGCTGCTGCTTGGCCCTGATCAGGTCGGGCAGGCGCCGCTCCTGGCGCCAGCGCGGTATGTTGCGCCAGCAGGCTATCAAGCGGGCGGCGTCCTCGATTGCCTCCTGCGCCGAGAGCGCCGGACCGATAGCGGCCAGGAACAGCGCCTCCGACGGTTTCAACTCGTCGATCACCGCCTTGCGCCTGACGTGATCGTGACGGGCGTGGGCGATGCCGCTGCGACGGATCGCTTCGAAGGCTTCAAGCAAGGCCAGGCTGTCGCCGGCGTAGCCGCAGGAACGGGCAAAATCGGCGGCAAAAGCGTCCATTATCGCTCCCGAGTCTGATGCAGTGGGCAGGTTCGTGCCCGACTCACATTTTCATACATTTATGAAAGCATAACTCAAATTACGCTAGAAGAAAAACTTCTGGGAAAGTTTGAAAACTGCGACTCGACTCCCGGCGTAAAACACAGGAATATGCGAACAAATCAGGAACAAATACGAGGCAGGGGCGATGGCATTGCCGGGCAAGGAACCAACGATCGCGCATGTCGCCTCGATCTCGGTCGAGTGCGCCGATTGTGGCCGCAACAGGTGGTGGCGACCCGATCAGCTGAAGCGGTTCGGGGTGACGGGGAATACGCCGCTGTCCGCTCTGTCGGGCCGTATCGTCTGTTCGGCCTGCCGCGCCGACGGACTGCCGGGGACGGCGATTTCGATCCAGGCGGCGTTTGTCGACGAGCGCCAGCGCGTGCGCAGCGAAGCGCGGATGCTGAGCGATAGGGATGTGCCGCTGGAGGGATCGCGGCGGGCTTGAGTGGGAGGGTGCCAGCGCTGGTTCTTCCTTCTCCCGCAGGGGGAGAAGGAAGAGCGTCCCTTGCTCAATACCCCAGCAATTCCTTCAGCGGAATCACGCGCCAGACATGTTTGATGGCGTAGCGGTTGAAGGTCAGCGTCTTCGGCGGGTTGTACTGCTCGACGACCAGCTCGCCCGCCGTGCGCTTGACCAGCTTCTTGATGAAGGCCTTGCCGTTGCGCTCGTTTTCCTCCGGGAAGGTCTCGATCACCACATGGTCGCCCGGTACGGCGTCGCGGCCGCCGCAATAGATCAGGTCGCCGGGCTCGTAACGCGGCACCATGGAATCCGAGAGCACGTGCAGGGCGAACACCTTCGGCAGGTTGCGCACGCCCGGCGGGCGCTGGACGTAACCCGCCGGCTCGCCGTTGAAGGTGAAATCGCCATCGTCGCCACCGACGGCCGCGCCCAGCACCTCGATGTCCATCGAGCTGGCGGGTAGCGGACCTGCATCGGTGACGATCTCCGCATCGGCAACCGGTCCGGCATCGTCGAGAAACACGACCTGCCCCTGGCCCAGCGCAACCGGGTCGACGCGCAGGAAGGCGGCGGTCTTCAGCAGGTTCTCGGTCTTGGGCAGATTGCGGCCGGTTTCCCAGTTGCCGACGGCGGCGACATCGGTGTCGTTGTGCTCGGCGATGTGGCGCATGACCAGGCCGCGCTGCTTGCGCGCCTTGCGGATCGCCGCTCCGACCTTGATCGACAGTTCCGTTTTTGCCATGGCGCCCATGTGAGGGATGAAAGCCGCTCTCGTCTATGAAAGAATGGCTTGCATCTATTTTCGAGTTATGCTTATATCCGGTCATGCAAAACCTGTCCAGCTTTGATGGCGCCGAGTCGCCGGCCTCACGCGAGGCGCGCCCGGCGTTCATAACCGCCCATTCCCTTTCATCCCAGCCGTCCTCCTCCCCGGCCCGGATGAAGCCCGAGGCCCAGTGCCTGACCGCACCAGCCTCGGGTCCGGTCCGCCGCCTGTCTCCGGCGACCGGAACGGCCGGAGCCGCCGCTCCCAGCGGCTTCGGCCCCCAATTCGGCCGGCATGGCGCCGGCTCTGTTTTTGCGGCAGGCCGATCCTGCATCCGCACCGAGGACGGCACCGTCATCCTGTTCGACAGGCTGACGGGCAGGGCGGTTTCCGCCCTGGACAGAAACACGGCCGAAGCGCGGCTTCTGCACCTTGCCGGCGGGAAATCGGCCCAAGCCGGCTGAGGCTGGTCGGCTGAGAGCCGGCTCTTGAAAAACAACTGACTGCGGCCTGGCGACCGGGTCGAACCTTGACGCTGCCCGACGGCGCGCGGCCGAACTTTGGATGGAGCTGGATATGGCAAGCTATAGCGACGCGGAATTGCACGAGATCGCCCGCTGGCTGAAGGATGGGTTCTCAGCCTCCAGGATTGCAGTCGCGTTCAGCGCGTTGCGCGGCAGTCCGGTGTCGCGCGACGCCATCATCGGCATCGTGCACCGCAACGCCATGCTCGGCG
>NZ_RZPW01000238.1:0-8207 GCF_003998455.1 Mesorhizobium sp. M7A.F.Ca.CA.001.08.2.1
GCGCGGCGCGGTCGTCATTCGCCGTCGGCGGCGTTTTCTGATCGGGAGATTTGGCCATGTCCCGAATATGGGATTTCCTGGCCAAAATGGAAAGAGCGCGGTGGGGAGAGGCGTGCCGGACAGCGCTGCTCCTGACAGCAGGCTGTCAGGAGCAGTGGGAAGGCGCCCGAAAGCCTCTTGTCGTTACACGCCCCTGGCGGCTGATGCGACCTGCGTCGCCGACCCGTTCAGGCGCGGCACCACGACGAGGCGTTTGATTTTGCCCTTCTTGAAAGCGGCGAGAAAGCGCGCATAGTCCTTGAAGGCGACGCAGCCGCTCGACTGGGCGTAGCGGCCCCGGAGCAGGTAGGTATGGGCCAGCAGGCCGTTGCGATTGTATTTGTTGCGGCCATCGACCGGTGTCAGGCGCAAGGCCTCCACTCCGTGGAAGCGCGACTCGCGCATCGACAGATTGTAGGTGTTGGGCGGCGTGGGTCCGCGATTCTTCTGGTCGGCATAACGCGGCTGGTCCGCCATGGCGCCGATGCCTGAATGCGCCTCCAGCCTCGAGCCGTCAGGCATGTAGACGGTCGCGCTGCTGATGTCGTACACGGCGACGCCATTGCCGGCTCCGCTCCTGGCGGCTGGCGAGTTGAAGAGGTTCCTGAACGCCTTGCCAAGGCCGCCCGAGGGCGTGTCGGGCTTGGCATAGGCCAGCACATCGCCGCCATCGGCCGGCCGGCCTTGCCGCGTCGGTTTTGCCGGCTGGGCCTGCTGGACCGTCTCGCGTGCCGGCTTCGGCTGCTGAACGGATTTCGGCTGCTGGACGGACTTAGGCTCCTGCTGGACCACTTTGGGCTGCGGCGCGTCGAATTGCGGACGCCGGGTCGGCAACGGCACGTCGTCGGTCAGAGCGTCCGGCAGGGAGGCGGCATCGCCGGGTTGATCCTGCTGGGTTTCGACGGGTGAAACCACGACATCGGCTGACGATTCCTCGATCGGCAGCGGTGAGGCGAACGCCTCGTCGTCGGCCGGCAGGGACTGCACCAGAGCAAGCGCCAACTGCGAATTGTCCGGCGTACCGGATTGGGCAAAGCCCATCGGAGGCGGTGCGGTCTGAACGACCACCGAGTCGGTATCCAGCCGGGCGAAACGTTCGGCCGCCGGAACTGGCATGTTATCGGACAGGCTGGCTGTGAGCTGGACGGAGGGCACCAACGACGCCTCGGCAATTCGCGGTGCGACTGTGGAGATCACCGGGCGGGTGTTGGCACTGGCGGCAGGCTTTCCGGCGTCGGCAAAGGCAGCGGCCAACTTCATCGGCGAAAGCGACGCTTCCATGCGTTCGAAGCGCTCCTGCGCCTTCGACTTCACGGCGGCGGGCATCGGCTTTGCCTGCGCTACAAGGCGTTCGGATTTTTCCGCCCGCGCGCTTACCCTGGCCAGCTTGAAACAGCTGGCGCCGCACTGCACCGAATGATCATGCAGGGCCTGAGTGCCGCCATTGGCGTTGGCCAGCACGAAGGGTGCTTTCAAAAAGTGCTGTTTCAGCGGATCGGCAAGTGCGAGCGATCCCGCTGTCGACAGTGTCTGGGGCAGGCCAACCGAAGTTGCCGACAGAGAGGCGCCGACGGAACTGAGGCCAGCCATGGTGCCGATCAACCAAAGACCGATGGCGGTGCTGACGCAAGGCAGCGCGACCCAGCGGGCCACCCGGCCAGCGTTGAAGGAAGGGGAACGTGGAGCATCGACGAACTCGCCGCCCTCACGCTGTCCCCGGTTTTTTTTGTGTGTACTCAACAACGCCATGCAACCAATCTCGCTTCAATCGGTTTCCCCGTACGTGGCCTTGAGAGCCGCGACGACCATTCTGTGAGTGATCCCAGGTGGTCCCCGACGCGTTTGCCGCGTCTGTAGTTGGTTGCCGATTGCTTCAAAATATGGACAAAGTTGGTTAATCAATTCCTCTCAAAACCAACGACGAGATGTGGATTTTGGCCAAATCAGCCTTCGTCCACGGCCAGGAAAGTGGTGTTGTCGCCCTTCCGACCTGGTTTTGCTGCCTGTTTTTGGCGGCCGAGTCAAGCAAAACAGCCACTGCTAATTTTTACGCAGCGCCTCCGCGCGGTGTATGCAGCGAACCGACTGCCGGCAGACCTGCCTAAAAAAGGCGCGCGTGTTTCCGGTAAAACTGTTGCCTGCCATGCTAGATTTCTCGCGGGAAGGCGGCCTCAAACGGCCCACCCTCAGTTGAACCAAAGCGCAAACGTCAAAAACCCGCCGCCGCCGAACTGGCGCTGGATCTGGTCGAAATCGTCGCTGGTCACGAGCTCGCCGCTTTCGAGGTAGGGCGCGATGGCCGGGCCGGTGATCGACAGCACGAGATCGAAGTTTTTTGGCTCGTCGAAGAAGCGCTTCATGTTGATGCCAAGCCCAGTACTGGCGGTGACGCGGAAATGCGGCAGCAGCTTGCGGCCTTCCAGGAGATCCTCGGCCATGGTCAAGGCGGCGAGCCAGGCCTGGACCTGCTCCTCGCCGACTTCGAGGCCGGTGAGCGGGTTCTCGCCCTTCTGCTGCGGTCCAGGCAGCCATTCGCGGTCATTGTCGGTCTCGGCGCGGATCGCCTTCCAGTCCTCGCGCGACAGCCGGATCATTTCCAGCAGGTGGCGGCGCGCCGCTTGCCGGCGCTCCGGTTCGATCACCGGCCAGTTGACGAGATGCACCATCGAGATGAAATCGGCGATGCGCCATTCCGAGGAGAAGATGCTCGAGCCCATATCGCCGGCCGGCGGCACCAGAATATCCTGCAGCGGCAATTTGGCGCGCGGGAACAGCATGTGAAACGAGCCGTCGAAGGTGCTCCTGAAATCATGCGCCAGCCAGAAATCGGCCTGCGCCATCAGGAACTCGGCATAGCCCTGCAGCCAGTAGCCGTCGGCGCGGTCGAAGCGGAAGGTGAGCGTGGGGGCGGCGGCGTCCGACGAGATACCGCCGCGCGAGAGTGAGGCGATGATCGCCGCCATGCTCTCGTCCGGCGCGATGGTGCCGTCCTCGTTGAGGTCGATGCCGGCATGGGTGAGATCGATGACCATGCCGATATCGGCATCGGGCGGCACCGAGGCAAACGTGGCTGCGGATTTCTCCAGCCGGTCACGGAAGCCGACCAGGATGGCGCGGAACTGCTCGTAAGTGAGCGGCTCGGGATTGGGATTGTCGGGCACTGGCAACCGCATCAGCGGCAGCATGAAGGATTGCGGGCTTTCGAAACCATGACGGCGCTGGCCGGTGGCCAGGATCTCCAGTGCGGTAAAGAACTCGCCCGCCCCGGCCGCATAGGCGGATGCCGGGTCTTTTGGCGCGGCAGCCTCCAGCGTCGAGAGAGCGGTGTCGCGCGCGGCCACGGTCTTCGCCTCAAACAATGTGGTTGCCGCTTCTGGCATTGCCGCCGACGCGGAAGACAGCGGCAGGAGCAGAATGAAAGCGGATGTCAGCAGGCCTGCCAGTCGTGTCATCTTTTCCCCCCAATGTTTGTCGCGCAGTGCAAACATACACCATTTGCAGCGCCGCGCTTCAACCCGCCCGGCGGACGGTCTACACAGGGCAAACAATTGGGCATCGCGTGTCGAATTATCCGTTTTCCTACAAGCTGTCCTGGCTGCCGCGTTTCCTGAAGCCGTCATTGGCCGGCGACGCTCAAGACTTTGCGCCGATGGCCGGGACGCTGATGGATCCACCGCCGAAGCAAGCGGTGCGGCTTGCCTTTGTCGGCGACATCTCGGCGGTGGCCAACCGCAGCGCGCCGGATTGCGATCCGGCGATCAAGGCGCTGCTCGGCGCTGCCGATCTGGTGATCGGCAATTGCGAAAGCCCTGTTGTGGACAGGCCAAGCGCGGTGCTGGGCACAAGGCTCGGCACGCATCATGCGATGAGCGAGCCGTTCCTGGCCGAGGCGCTGACGGCGGTTGGGGTTGCGCGCGAAAAACTCGTGCTGTCGCTGGCCAACAACCATGTACTGGATCAGGGCATCGCCGGTTTCGACGAGACAATCGCGGCGTTGCTGCGGCTCGGCATCCGCACGATCGGCCTGGCCGACGGTCCGGTTGTGCCGATTCAGGTTGGATCGCTTGATATCGGCTTCGCCGCCTTCACGCTGTGGCGGAACGCCGATGAAAAACTGTTTGCCGGGCGCGTTTCGATGGACAGCGATCCGGCGAGCTGGCCACCCGCTGGCTTGGACCTTCTCTGCGCCGTGCCGCATTGGGACTGGGAGTTCCGACATTTTCCGCGCGACGGGACGCGAGCGCTGGCCAGGCGGCTGGCCGGGCAGGGCGTCAGGCTGATCGCGGGCCATCATGCCCATGTCGTGCAGCCGGTGGAAAAGATTGACGGGACGATCGTCGCCTATGGGCTCGGCGATTTCCTCGGTACCGCCTTTGCCCGGCAGCCATGGCCGGGCCGCATCGGCTCTATCCTCGTTGTCGATGTCAGTTCCGATGCTGGTACGCGCGGCAGGATCGCGTCTTACCGGATGCATCCCTTCATGCGCCTGCGCGCTGGCGACCACGAGCGGCTGGTGTTGGTGGAGGCTTTGGAGGGCCGAATGCGTGACAGGGTCGCGGAGCGACTGAAAGCGGTCTTCCCTTCTCCACCAACCGATGAAGGCGTTCCCGCTTAACCATCTGGCGGCCCTTGCAAAACCAACTATCATGCTCCCGCAGAGGCAGGATTGCGGGGGTAGCGGTGGAATCAGCGGATTTCATGCCGAGCGAAACGGTCATCGCCGGCATCCGAAAAGACATCGAGGCCTATGAAGCGGCGAGGGCTTCGGCGGTCCGGCGGGTGCGCTGGCGGGTGCCGGTGTTCGTGGGGCTGGTGCTGGTGGCCGTGGTGCTGGTCGCCTGGCTGTTCAACAAGGTCGCCGACCCCAACGAGCAATGGGTCTCGACGCCGCATGTATTTCTCTATGTGATCGGCTTCGCGGCTTCGATCCTGCTCTATTTCCAGGCCAGGAAACCGGCGACGGGGCTGCAGCAATCGTTCCGCGAGACGCTGCTGCCGATCATATTCGGCTTCATCGCCGACATGCGCTACCAGCATGGCGTGACGCCGAATTCCTTCGACCGGCTGCCGCGCACGGCGGTTGGTCCGTTCAACCGGCAGGCGTTCGACGACATCGTGGCGGGCCGCTATGAGGGGTTTCCGTTCGAACTGTACGAGGCGCATCTGCGGGAAGGGTCGGGCAAGGGCTCCTCGACCGCCTTCCAGGGCGTCATCGTCGCTTTCGAGACCATCGCGCCGTTTCCCGGCATATTGGTAGCGACGCGGCGGACCAACGCGGTGATCAGCTTCTTTCGCGGCATATTTGCCAGCAAGCTGCAAGAGCTGTCCAGCGGCGATGCTTTGCTCGATGCCGCCTACGAGTTCCGCACCGACAATCTCGGGGCGGCACAGCCATTGGTGAGCGGCCGGCTGGCGCAGGCGCTGAAATGGCTTGGCGAAACCTGGCCGGACGACCCAGCCCGCGTCGCGCTCCACGGCAGCGATGGTTTCCTACTGTTGCCGCATACGAAGAACTTCTTCGAGCTGCCGGATATTTCGGTGCCGCTCGACTACAGCAGGCATGTCGCGCCGATGATATCGGACATGGGCGCGATGCTGGCGACGGCGGCACTTGTGCGCAAGATCGGCGCGAAGGACGAAGCGGGTTGATCGGGCTGCGCTTTCAGCACTCGAAGCCGTATTTGTCACGCATGTAGTCCGCCTCTTCTTTCGACATTTTGTTGAACATGACGCACACGGTGAAGCTGCCGACCTGACGTTCGCCGCGTGTGTATCCCCAGTCGGAAATATCGTCCCTGGTGAATTCTATGTTCTGGCCGAGGACGACGTTGTGCACTTCCTCCGGCTGGTTTGCCAATATGCCGACAAATCCGGTTTCGGTGCGGCGGAACGGTATGACCCAGAAGTGTTCGGTGACGTTGCCGTCCCGTACCTTGACCTTCAATTTGAACCTCTCTGTGTCGGCGGGAGGCGCCTCGGACAGTGCCAGGAAGTCGTCCAGGCTGGCGAGCGCCTGCGCGGTCGCCGCTGCCATCTCTGGGTCGCCGGGAGTGAAGATAATTGTTTTGTCGTCGCCCGGATCCGTGGCTTGTGCGCCGGCCAATCCTGGAGCAAGCGCCAGCATCAGGGACATCGCAGTCCGGACTGCAAGCTTCATGGAAGGCCCCCCTTCATGTCAACGGTCGACACCATCCCGCATTCGACGTCGGTTTGCAACCGTAGCGCGAGTTTGATCAGCGTTGGCGTGGCGGTTTTTGAACTGATCCGCGAAACAAAATGTGTATCGACGATCGGTCAGCGCTCTGTTTCGTGATGCCGCCCGAGATGGATTGCGGCGGCTGCGTGGTGATCGAAAGCCGCCCGTCACAATCGGCCAAGTGACTCTTTTCGCGGACAGAAGTGCGTTCATTGGGGGAGCCGAAGCGGCCTGAAATGATCTAGGTCGCAGATAATGTGTCGGAATTAAGCCTATGATATTGTTTGCGAAAATTCACCCAATGTGATTTGCGGAGGGTGCGCTTTCCGTCCAGTTTCAGGCCGTCCGGTGCTGTCGTTTCCCAAGGCGGCGGTCCGGAAAAGTGAAACAGCACGGAGTGCTTACCAATGAAGAAGACCCTCGCAACCACCGCTGCTCTGCTCGCCTTCCTCGGCACCGCTTATGCCGCGACCGTTCAGGGCACCATTCAGGCCGTCGATCCGACGACCAAGTCGATCACCCTCGACGACGGCAAGATCTACCAGCTGTCGCCCGAAGCGACGATCGGGAAACTGAAGGTCGGCGCCAAGGTGGCGGTGACCGTCGATGACAAGACCGGCATCGTGACGTCGATCAAGAAGGCCTCGTAAGGCGTCAGCGTCGTTCGTCGGCAAGCCTGCTGACGCAATTTCAGACCCTGTTCCATTCTGGCCGGTCCTCAGGGGACCGGCCATTTCGTGCCCTCCACCCTCGACGCCAGGCAAAACGCCGTCCCGGCGGCGCCGCTATGGTTTTTGCCAAAGAGCCGCGCTATCCCTTGGCCAGCGGGGGATAGTCATGGCCGACGAGCAAAAAGGGTTTCGCCTGTCGCGGCGATTGCTGCTGGGTGCGGCTGTCGTCGGCGGCGCGGTGCTGTGGGGCGGCAACACGGTGGCGCGGCTGGCACGCGGACCTTCGGGGCCGAAGAACGCAGGACGGATAGCCGATATAGACGGCTTCGCGCTGCCTCTGAAGCCGCTGGACAATGCGCCGGCCTTCGATGCGTCACTGCCCTGGTCGGCAAAGGGTGGTGACATCAACGATGCCAGCGGCCTGTCGATGACCCCGGTCTACGGCGTGGTCGAGGTCAGCGGGGACGAGCACATCGCCAAGGCCCTGGCCTTCGCGCGTGCCAATGGGCTGAAAATATCGCTGGCCGCCATCCGCCATTCCATGGGCGGGCATGCCTTCGACGACAACGCGCTGGTGCTCGACCTCAGAAAGTTCAACAGGGTCACCGTCGATGCGGCGGCCAAGACCATGACCTTGCAGCCGGGCGCGCGCTGGCATGACATCCAGAACCTTCTGCATCCGCACTTCGCGGTGAAGGCGATGCAGTCGACCGACATCTTCTCGGTCGGCGGTTCGCTGTCGGTCAATGCGCATGGCATGGACCACCAGGCGGGTTCGGTGGCGGGCTCGATCCGCTCGATGCGGGTGATGCTGGCCGACGGTTCGGTGACGACCTGCTCGCCGACCGAGAACACCGATCTGTTCCGCCACGTCGTCGGCGGTTACGGCCTGTTCGGCGTGGTGCTGGAGGCGACGCTAGATATCGTCGACAACGCCGTCTACCGCACCTCGCGCGAAATCATCAAATCGGACGATTTTCCGGAATTCTTCGCCAAGGTGCTGGAGCCGAACAAGGATATCGGCCTGTTCTACGGCCATCTGTCGACGGCGCCCGGCAATTTCCTCGAGGACATGATCGTCTACCGTTACGACAAGGTGGCCGAGCGGCCGCCGGCCGATCAGCCCGAGATCGGCGAACCGGGATCGGTCGGGTTGAAGCGGGTGATCATCAACCTGGCGAAATGGGGCAGCCTGTTCCAGGAATTGAAATGGTTCACCGAAAAGACACTGGAGCCAAAATTCGAAAGCTGCACGGTGGCGCGCACCTCGGCCATGGCCGAGGTGCGCGCCACCGTGCAGC
>NZ_RZPW01000239.1:0-8186 GCF_003998455.1 Mesorhizobium sp. M7A.F.Ca.CA.001.08.2.1
CAGAGGAACAGCAGCCGCGCAGAAAGAAGCGTGACCAGCAGCAGCAGACCGAGCAGGCGCCGGCCGAACAGGCAGCACCCGCAGGGGAACAGCAGCCGCGCAGAAAGAAGCGTGACCAGCAGCAGCAGACCGAGCAGGCGCCGGCCGAACAGGCAGCACCCGCAGGGGAACAGCAGCCGCGCAGAAAGAAGCGTGATCAGCAGCAGCAGACTGAGCAGACGCCGGCCGAACAGGTCGCGCCGGCCAACGACAATCAGCCCGGCGAGCAGGCCCAGCCGCGCAAGAAGAACAAGCAGGATCAGCAAGCCCAACCTGAAGTCGCCCCGGCGCCGAAGGAAGCTCCCGCTGGAGAGGCGACGGCCCCTGCCGGCGAGCAGCCGGCGGCCCAAGGCGAGCAGCCCCAGGACACGACGAAGAAGCACGGCAGGAAACCTGTTGGCGAGCAGCCGGCGACGGCCGAACAACCCGCCACCGGCGAACAACCGGCCAATGGTCAGACGGCAGCACCGGCACAGGGCGAAAACCCGGTGCAGGGCGAAGCACCGGCCGATCCAAACGCCGCTCCCATCCTGGACAGCCAGAAGGACGCCGAGCGCAGGGGCGGCGGCCGCAAACGTGGCGACAAGAATGCTCAGCAGGATGGCGAGCAGCAGAATGGCGGACAAAATGCCCAGCAAGGTGGCGATCAGGGCCGCAAGCCGGTGGCTGCTCCCATCGACCAGGGTCCGCCGCCCACCGACGACAGGGCCGCACAGCAGGAGATCAAGCCAGAGAAGATCGTCCCGGTGACCGAGGAGAAGGGTACGCGCGTAGAGCGTGCGCCCGATGAGATCGCCCGCGATCGTCGGCGTCCGAAAGGCGTCGACGTCGTCAGGAAACTCGGCGATCGCGTCATCCTGCAGTTCAACAACCAGACATTTGTCCAGAGCAATGACGCCCCGCGCGTCACCCGCGGTGCCAAAGAAGTCTACTATGAGGATCTGTCGGGCGATCGCACCCGGGAAATCGTCGAGCGTGACAACGGTGTCCGGATCGTCACCATCCGCAACCGCTATGGCGACGTTATCCAGCGTTCGCGCATCGCGCCGGATGGACACGAATATGTGCTGAGCTATGTCGACGAGCGGCACTATCAAGATGACAGCGACTGGCGTGATCCCGGCGACGACCTGCCGCCGATGCGGCTGACCATCCCGCGCCGGGAATACATTCTCGATTCCGAGGACGTCGAGAGCCCCGATGACTACTACGAGTTCCTCGAACAGCCCCCGGTCGAGAAGGTCCAGCGCCTCTATTCGATCGACGAGGTCAAGCGTTCGGCCCGCGTGCGCGACATCGCACGTCGCGTCGATCTCGACACGCTCAACTTCGAATTCGGTTCGGCCTCCATCTCCGACACCGAGGTGCAGAAGCTCGAGGGCGTAGCGACCGCCATGGAGAAGCTGTTGAAGAAGAACCCGGCCGAGACCTTCCTGATCGAAGGTCACACCGACGCGGTCGGCACACCGGAGGCTAACCTCGCTCTTTCCGATCGCCGCGCGGAAGCGGTGGCGGAGGCTCTGACCAATGCCTTCGGCATCCCGCCGGAAAACCTGACGACACAGGGCTATGGCGAGGAGTATCTGAAGGTCAACACGGCGGCGCCCAACCGCGAGAACCGCCGCGTCGCCATCCGCCGCATCACCTCGCTGGTGGCACCGGTCGCCAGCAACAATTAGGTCATGATTTCAAAATCATGACCCGGTTTGTGGAATCGGCAAGAGAAGCATCCCCCCCCGGCACAACCGGGGGTGGATGGATGTGTCGGGTTCAACAAGAATTTTACGGGCATTAGACACGGCTCATTGAATCGCGAGCGCAGCCACCCCAGATTCGGTGCTGGGCGTTCCCTGCCCCGTCCCGACTCCAGCGGGACGCATTGAGCCCCGCCGGACCTTGTTCGGCGGGGTTTTTTGTCTTGCAAACGGTGGCGGCCTCGTCGAATACGGCCATTGCTGAGAGATAACCCGCCGGAATCATCCCATGAAGCGTCTCGAACTCGCCATCGAATCGATCATTCTCGCTTCACGCTGGCTGCTCGTCGTTTTCTATATAGGCTTGGCCCTGGCATTGGCCGTCTATGCGCTGTCCTTCGGCAAGAAGCTCTATGAGTTCATTACCTTGGCGTTCACGCTCGGTGACACCGACACCATCCTGAAGATGCTCGGCCTGATCGATGCCGCGCTGGTCGCCTCGCTGGTGGTGATGGTCATCATCTCGGGCTACGAGAATTTCGTCAGCCGCTTCGACGACCAGGACGGCGGTGTGCACTGGCTGGGCACCATCGATGTCGGTTCGCTGAAGGTCAAGGTTGCCTCGACCATCGTCGCCATCTCGTCGATCCACCTCTTGCAGGTGTTCTTGAACTCATCGTCCTACACGACCGACCAGTTGATGTGGCTGACCATCATCCATCTCGCCTTCGTCGTCTCGGCGCTCATGCTCGCCTATATCGACCGGCTGATGGGCCTGAGCAAAGGCAAGAAGGACGAGGCGTGAGCCTGCGCCTGCCGGACGTTGAATCAATCCCGCAGGAACGATGCCCTACCGCCTTGTTCGAGCAGGGCTTTCCCACGACTCTGCTGGTGGCGAAGGTCTTGGCTCGACGCCCGTCGCGTCAAAACGAACAGCTCTAGTAAATATTCCTGATCTTGCTGTCCGTGCGGGCAAACACCTCGTCGGGGACAAAAAAGTCGCCGGCCAGCGGCCCGGTCGCATCAGGCGCATAGATCGAGAAATCGCTGACGCCCTCGGCGCGCAGCACCTCTTCGTCGATGTAGAAATTGCCGGTCGCTTCGCGCGCCGGCCGCATGAAGATGGCATGCGCAGCATCGGCCATGATGTCGGGCAAACGGCTCATTGCCGCCACCGTCGCGCCGCCCAGCAGATTGCGCACGGCTGCCGTGTCGATGGTCGAAATCGGCCACAGTGAATTGACGGCGATGCCGTCCTTGGCGAACTCGGCGCTCATGCCCAGCGTGCACATCGACATGCCGAACTTGGCCATCGTGTAGGCGACATGGTTCTTGAACCACTTGGCCTTCATGTCGAGCGGCGGTGCCAGATTCAGGATGTGAGGATTGCTGGCCAACTTCAGGTGCGGAATGCACATTTTGGACACCAGGAAGGTGCCGCGCGTGTTGATCTGATGCATCAGGTCGTAGCGCTTCATGTCGGTTTCCAGCGTGCCGGTGAGCTGGATGGCGCTGGCATTGTTGACGCAGATATCGATGCCGCCGAACTTTTCCACGGTCCTGGCGACCGCCTCGGCCACCTGTGCCTCTTCACGGATGTCGCACAGCACGGGCAGCGCCTTGCCGCCGGCCTGCTCGATCTCTTCTGCCGCGCTATAGATTGTGCCGGGCAGCTTCGGATGCGGTTCGGCGGTTTTGGCCGCGATCGTCACATTGGCGCCGTCGCGCGCCGCGCGCAGCGCGATCGCCAGCCCGATGCCGCGCGATCCGCCGGAGATGAACAGCGTCTTTCCCTTGAGCGACATTTCCTTGCGCCTCCCTTGCAACACGTCAGACGCGAAGCTTTGCGCGGCGGGCGACCACAGCGCAAGACCCGACACGCCGGACACCGCGTTACGCAGCGTAGGGTTTATGACTAAACCAGCACCAGCCCCTGCCGCATCGCAGTGGCAATCGCGTCGGTGCGGTTGGCGGCACCGAGCTTGATCAGGATTGCGGCGACATGGAACTTCGCGGTGTGCACGGAAATGTTCAGCCGCCGCGCGATCACCTTGTTGGGTGCGCCCTCGGCCAGCAGCGCCAGCACTTCCGCCTCGCGCGGCGACAGCGAAGGACGGACGGCATGCTCGTCGGAGGCTTCATCTTCGAACGGCTCGCCATCGCCAGTATGGAAATCCTCATGGCGTCCGGTTCTGCGCTCGCCCGATACCCGATAGCCGGCCGCCGCCAGCCGCGCCGCCGCAGCGATCAACAAATCGTCCGCGCCCGTTTCGAGGACGGCCAACACCTCGCCCGCGGGCCGTTCGCCATTGGCGCCTCCCGATAGAAGAACCCGGGGAATGGCGGCCGGCACAGCACCGCCGCTGCTGTCGTCAACGATGGCGACGTCAGCCCTGCCGGCCACCACCGGCAGCAGGTCATCGCTCGCGGCCAGCGAGGCCGCCAGGCGCTCGGCGCGCGACGCATCGCCAAGCGCAATCAGCACCACCAGCCGCCGCGAGACGGCACCGTCATGCATGATCCGGTCGCTGGTGAGCGTGTCCATGGATGCCCTCAGCTCAGCGGCTTTTCGCCGATGGTCAGCCCGACATCGCGCTGTTCGCCGCCGCGCACCACGCCGAGCGTCACCGAAGCGCCCGCACTGTCTGGTCCGAGCCTGCGGATCAGGTCGCGCGGGCCATGCACCGCCTCACCGTTCCACGCCACGATGATATCGCCGAGAGAGAGACCGGCGGCCTTGGCGGGACCATCGTCATCGAGGCTCATCACCATCGCGCCATGCGCGTCGCGGTCGCGTACCGGATGCAGGCCGGCGCCGAGATAACCGCGCGCGACAAGGCCCTTTTCGCGCAGCGTCGCAACCGCCCGCTCGATCGTCTCGTAAGGCATGACCAGCGCCCGGTGGCGCGGCCCGAACAGCAGCATGCCGATCAGCGCACCCTTGGCGTCGAGAACCGGGCCGCCCTCGAAACGGCCGCCGGCACCGACGGCCAGATTGATGCGCCGGTCGATGGTGCCGCCGCGCATCGAGCGCCAGGCCGGACCGACTTCGCCTACCGAGCCCGAAACGGCCAGAGCCGACCCGTTGCTATTGCCGATGGCGATGGCAATGTTGCCTGGCCGCACCGCGTCAGCCCTGGCCAACGGCACGGCGTTGATGGCCGTAGCCGGCTTCAGCAGGGCAACGCCAGTCGACGGATCGCGGCCGACCAGTTCTGCCTTCACCGCCTCACCCGAGGCCAGCGTCAGTTCGATCTCCTCGCCGGCCTCGACAGCCTCCTCGGCGGTGACGAAATAACCGTCACGCCAGTGGAAGGCGCTTGCCGTGCGGTGATGATGCGTGGCGAAGCCAGCCGTTGCCGGTGCCGCCTGGGAGGCGAGATCGGCGATGGCTTGCGAAAACGCGCTCAGATTGAAATCGCTCATATTGGTCTCCTGGGTTCATCCATGCCCCAGATATCGCTCGACAGCGCGTTCAGAGGTACTCGCCTGACGGCTAGTTGCCGGTTTGACTGGCCATCTGGTCAGGTCGCGGCGG
Source organism: Mesorhizobium sp. M7A.F.Ca.CA.001.08.2.1 (assembly GCF_003998455.1). Taxonomy (NCBI): domain Bacteria; kingdom Pseudomonadati; phylum Pseudomonadota; class Alphaproteobacteria; order Hyphomicrobiales; family Phyllobacteriaceae; genus Mesorhizobium; species Mesorhizobium sp. M7A.F.Ca.CA.001.08.2.1. Next base: position 5,272 of record NZ_RZPW01000239.1, read on the forward strand.
TTCCAGCCGCTCCGCACATATAGTGCGTGTCGCCCAAAAGTGCTCAGCGGTTTTGGGACAACGACGCGCACAGGAAAAAAATCATCCTTTCGCCCGAAAATACGGAGCCCTTCCATGGCCCTCGCCGCAGCCAAATTCGAACCTGACGATACATTGCTCGACGCATATTCGACGACCGTTGCGGACGCCGTCGACCGCATCGGCCCGGCCGTCTGCCGCATCGAACGCGTCGGCGGCCAGGGCGGCCACGGCTCCGGCTTTGTCATCGCGCCGGACGGACTGGTCGTTACCAATTTCCACGTCGTCGGCGATGCCAGGACAGTGCGCGTCTCGATGCCGGACGGCGCCTCCCGCGAAGGCCGCGTGCTTGGCCGCGATCCCGACACCGACATCGCGCTGGTGCGCGCCGACGGCAGCTTTGCCGATGTCGCACCGCTCGCCGATTCCAAGCGGCTGCGGCGCGGCCAGATCGCCATCGCCATCGGCAATCCGCTCGGCTTTGAATGGACCGTCACCTCCGGCGTCGTCTCGGCGCTCGGCCGCTCCATGCGCGCCTCGACCGGCCGGCTGATTGACGACGTCATCCAGACCGACGCAGCGCTCAACCCCGGCAATTCCGGCGGGCCGCTGGTTTCGTCGGTCGGCGAGGTGATCGGCGTCAACACCGCCATGATCCATGGCGCGCAGGGCATCGCCTTCGCGGTCGCCTCCAACACCGCCAATTTCGTCATTTCGGAGATCATCCGCTTCGGCCGTGTCCGCCGCGCCTTCATCGGCGTCTCGGCCGACACTGCCAGTTTGCCGCGCCGCGCCGCCCTGTTGTCGCAAGTCTCGACCAGCACGGCGGTTCGCCTGCGCAGCGTCGAGAAGGACGGCCCGGCGGCCAAGGCCGGCCTGAAAGAAGGCGACATCATCGCCGCCATCGACGGCCGTCCTGTCACCGGCGTCGACGACCTGGTGCGCATGCTCGACGCCGAACGCATCGGCCGCGAGACGCTGTGCACCGTCGTGCGCCGCACCGGTGTCAGCCAGGTGACGGTGACGCCGGTGGCAAGGGCCAGTTGAGGCGGGCGCTCAGGCTCCCGCCACCCCTTCCGCATACTGCGCCAGAAACGCCTCGCTCGGCGGGATCGGCTTGATGACGTCGATCAGCACGCCATTGGGGTCCTTGGTGATGAAATGGCGCTGGCCGAAGGGCTCGTCGCGCAGCGAGCGCAGGATCGGCAGGCCGGCGGCGACGACGCGCTCATAGACAGCGTCCGGGTCGCGAACCTCGAAATTGATCAGCAGGCCCGAAGCGCGGCCCCGCCCCTCTTCCGGGATGGTCTCATGGTCGCCCTGGACGATGCCGAGATTGACTCTTCTGTCCTCCCCCGATTGCAGATGCACATACCAGTCGCTTTCGAACAGGGGCTGGAAGCGGAAATGCTTCACATAAAAGGCCGCCGTGCCGGCGACGTCGCCGGTCATCAGCACCGGGTAATAGCTCGTGGTCTTCATCTTTCCTTCTCCCGTCAATTAACATACAGTCTGCATGTAAACCGAATTAACATACAGGCTGCATGTATGCAACACGATTTCGCGCGTCGTTCCAACCGCGACCGCACCGAAGCGACGCGCGCCCACCTGATTGCCGCGGCGCGAAAGCTGTTCACGGAGAAATCCTATTCCGAGACCGGCACGCCGGAGATCGTAGCCGCCGCCGGCGTGACGCGCGGCGCGCTCTACCATCATTTTGCCGACAAGCAGGCACTGTTTGCTGCCGTGGTCGAGCAGGAGGCGGCAGCGGTCGCCGAGGAGATCGAGCGCGCCTCGCCGCCATCGCTGTTTGCCCATGACGCGCTGATTGCCGGCTCCGACGCCTATCTCGCCGCCATGCGCGCGCCCGGACGCACGCGGCTGCTGCTGCTCGACGGCCCGGCCGTGCTTGGCCGCGCCGCCATGGACGCGATCGACAATCGCCACGGCAACCGCTCTCTGCGCGAAGGGCTGGTCGCGGCGATGCGGGCGCAGACGATGACGAGATTGCCGGCCGACGCGCTGACCGCACTGCTCGGCTCCGCCTTCGACCGTGCCGCCCTGGCCATCGAGGCCGGCGCCTCAGCGCAAGATTACCGCGCCGTGCTCATGGCGCTGATCGATGGGCTGTCTCGTGCTCCTCATCCGGCACCTCGCCCGGCTCGAACTCGTTGAAGCAGCCGAGCTGGCGCTTGAACTGGTCGATCAGCCAGGCCGCCGCCGGCTTCGGGCTGCGATCGCTGCGATGCATGGCAAACAGCGGCGAACTCACCTCCCTGAAGGATTCGAGGTCGATCTCGACCAGCCGGCCGCTCGCTAGGTCGTCTGATATCAGCCAGCGCGGCAGCCCGCCCCAGCCCAGCCCCTCGCGCATCAGCATATGCTTGGTGCGCACATCCGTCAGCCGCCATGTACGGTAGGCATAGACGCCGAAGTCGCGCCCCTTGGTGCGCTCCGACTGGTCGGTGACGACAAGTTGGGTGTGTTCGCGCGCATCCTCGATCGCCACCGGTTTCGGCAGCAAGGCCAGCGGGTGGGTGGGCGCGGCGGCCAGCACGATCGACATGAAGCCGATGCGCACAAGGTTCACGTCGACATCGCCCAGCAGGCCGCCAATGCCAAGGTCGGCCTGCCCGCTGACGACATGGTCGGGGATCAGGCCGAGCGTGCCGATGTGCAGCCGCAGCATCACGGTCGGAAACTGCGCCTCGAATGCCTTCAGCACCCGAACCAGCACCGGTGACGGCAGCGTCGCGTCGACCGACAGCGCGACCTCGGCCTCGAGCCCCTGGTGGTGGCCGTCGACGCGCGAGCGGATGCGCTGCAGCACGCCGATCATGCGCCGTGCGTCCTCCAGCATCGCCCGGCCGATCTCCGTCAATTGCGGCTCACGCGTG
>NZ_RZPW01000023.1:0-19929 GCF_003998455.1 Mesorhizobium sp. M7A.F.Ca.CA.001.08.2.1
GGTGACGAGAGGCTCAGCCACGCGCGCCTCCGAGCGAGGCGCCGCCATTCAGCGACAGGCCTATCGGTTGCTCCTGATAGAGGGCTGCCGGTGTCGTCTTGAGGTCCCTGGCAACGGCCAACGGAATTTCCGACTGGGCCAGCACATCACGCTGCAGATCGATGCCGGGTGCGAGTTCTGTGACGACCAAGCCCTCCGGCGTCAGCTTCATCACGCAGCGTTCGGTGACATAGGTGATGTCCTGTCCCTGCGCCACCGCGCGCTTGCCCGAAAACGAGATGTGCTCGACTTCGTTGACCACCTTCTTGACCTTGCCCTCGTGGTCGATGCGGATGCCGCCATCGGCCAGAGACAGCTTGGCGCCGGCATTGAAGAAGCCGGAGAAGACGATCTTCTTCGCCCGTGCGGTGATGTCGACAAAGCCGCCGGCGCCGGCGGTGACATGCGGCCGCGCCGAAAGCTTCGAAACATTCACAGAGCCGTGTCGATCGATCTGCAGGAAGGACAGCAGCGAGGCGTCGAAGCCGCCGGCCTGGAAATAGATGAACTGGTGCGGCGAGGGCATGAAGGCGTCGGCGTTCGATGAGCAGCCGAATTTGAAGTCGAGCAGCGGCACGCCGCCGACCGCGCCCTGTTCGATCACCCAGGTAATTTTGCCGTGCTGGCCTTCCTCGAGAAGGATGCGCGGCACATTGGCGGAAATGCCGAACCCGATGTTGACGGCCATGCCGTCGCGCAACTCCATGGCGACGCGGCGCGCGATCACCTTCTGCACGTTCATCTCCGGCGTGCGGAAGCTCGACAGCGGCCGGAAGATTTCTCCGGAGATCGCCGGGTCGTAGGGTGTCAGCGTCGTCTGCAATTGGTCGGGCGCGACGACGATATGGTCGACCAGAACGCCGGGGACGCGCACGTCATGCGGTTTCAGCGTGCCGTTCTCGACGACGCGCTTGACCTGCGCGATGACGATGCCGCCATTGTTGCGGGCGGCGAGCGCCTGTTCCAGGCCGCCGAGATAGGCGCCCTCATGCTCGTAGGTGAGGTTGCCGCGCTCGTCGGCCGACGTGGCGCGGATGATCGACACCTGCGGCACGATAGAGCGGAAATAGAGCCATTCCTCGCCGTCGAACTGCTGCACCGAAACGATCGGCTCGCTGGCGGCGGCGTTCATGGCGCAGCCCTGGTGGCGCGGGTCGGCGAAGGTGTCGAGACCGACTTTGGTCAGCACGCCCGGCCGCTTGGCCGCGGCTTCGCGGTGCATATCGAACAGGATGCCGGACGGCACGTTGTAGGCGGCGACCGAATTGTCGCCGATCATCTTCCAGATCTGCGGCGGTTCGGAAGAGGAGGGGCCGGACGGGTAGGAGCCGCACAAGGTACGCTTCAGCAGTCCCGGCTTGGCCAGATGGTCGATGCCTTTGATGCCATACATGTCGCCGGCTGCGATCGGGTGCAGCGTGGTGATGTTCTTCGGATGGCCTTCTGCGTCGAAGCGTTCGCCGATCGCGGCGAGCACCGCATCGGGGCAGCCGAGGCCGCTCGACGAGGACACCGACACGACCATGCCGTCCTTGACCAGGCCGGCTGCCTGCGCCGCGGAGACCACCTTGCTCAATTCACACTCCCGAGCTTAGGCTCGATTGCGACCGCCTTGCCTGATTTCGCGGTTTGCAATGCTGCTTCAACTGACGCCGATGACCAGATGCTGTCCTCGCCTTGCGCGCGGATGGCGTTGATCATGAACTGCCTGACGATCGTGCTGGCACCGATCAAGCTCCATTTGACGCTCATGCAGCGCCTCCCGAACCGGCCGCCCTGTTTCGAATGCGGCGATCCGGGCCGCAGCTTTCCCTGACCACCAGATTGACCGCGCCGATATGGTCTTCGGCCCGTGTTGTGCGTGACTGGATCATTTTCAACATGACATGGGCGGCGCGTTCGCCAAGACCCGCCGAGTCCACCGCGACGCTGGTCAGAGCCGGCATGTAATGCTCGGCCTCGGCCACATCGTCGAAGCCGACGATGGCGAAATCAACTCCCGGCTCAAGCCCGCGCTTGCGCAGCGCCAGCATGGCGCCAAAGGCGACGGCGTCGTTGAAGCAGAGTGCCGCGGTCGGCGGTTCAGCCATTGCGAGAGCAGTTTCGAGGCATGCGATACCACCTCTGCGGCTGGTCTCTCCCTCGACGACCAATGCGTCGCGGTCAGAGATGCCCTGCGTCTCGCAGGCTTCGCGAAATCCGCCAAGCCGCTCGTGATAGACGACGAGATCGGACGAGCCGCCGAAGAAGACCAGCCGGCGATGTCCCTTGCCGATCAGATGAGCGGTGGCGAGATAGGCGCCGCGATGATTGTCGGGCGCGATGACCGGAATGCGGCTCTCGGGAAGCCGGCGCATGGCGAAGACCACCGGCAGACCTGCCGTCTCGATCCGCCTGAAGGCGCCCGGCGTCGTGCCGCGAGCCGGCGACACGATGAGGCCGGCGACGCCTTGCTCCATCAGCGACTTCAGCACTTCTTCCTGGCGCACCGGATTTTCCGCCGTGTTGGCGATGAACGGCACGATGCCGGCCGACTGGAAGACCCGCTCCATGCCGACCGCCAGCTCTGCGAAGAAAGGATTGGTGAGATCGTTGATGACCATGCCGATGACGTTGGAGTGCGCCTTGCGCAGATTGGCGGCGCCGCGGTTGTAGACGTAACCGACATCCTCGATCGCCTTGCGCACCTTGCTCGCTGTTTCGGGCCGGATCAGTCCGCTGCCCTGGAGCACGAGCGATACCGTCGATTTGGACACGCCCGCTTCGCGGGCGATGTCGAATATCGTCGCCTTGGCCCGGTTGGCCATCCAGATGCATCCTCCCGACTGCAGGCCCAAAGCTATTGGAACGTTCTAATCTCTGCTCCGCTCGTGAGTCAATCGGGATTTTTCCCGCGCCTCGAACGTCGATTGTGTGTACTCAAATGGCATGCTCCATAAGGCTTTCTTGTTGCAATGCAGCATTTCATCCTGCAGGGAGTTCGAATTTTAAAGGCCCTTGATTTATTGGAACGTTCCATTTAGTACGTTGCGAAGGGAGCGATGGATGGACATTTCCTTGCCTGGTGAGGGTGTCGGCAGCACCCGGTACACGCTGGTCGGCGAGCCCGTGCAGCCTGACATCGGCGCGCGATTTTCGCGTATCGCCTATGCCGCCGCGCACGTCGTTGCCGATCCGCTCGCCATGACCGATCCGTGGTCCAGACCGGTGGTCGACTGGGAGAGGACGATGGCGTTCCGTCACCATCTGTGGCGGCTGGGCTTCCGCATCGCCGAAGCGATGGACACGTCGCAGCGCGGCATGGGTTTCGACTGGGCAAACGCGCAGGAATTGATCCGCCGCTCGATCGCCGAGGCGCGCACGGTCGATGGCGCCGATCTCGCCTCGGGCGCCGGCACCGACCATCTGGCGCCCGCCGCCGCCAAAACAATCGATGACGTCATCAAGGCCTATGAAGAGCAGTTCGCTTTTATCGAAGGGCTCGGCGGCAAGGCGATCATGATGGCCAGCCGGGCGTTGGCGGCAGTTGCCAAAGGGTCGGACGACTATGTCAGCGTCTATGACCGCATCCTGTCGCAGTCCTCCGGCAAGGTCATCCTGCACTGGCTGGGCGACATGTTCGATCCGGCGCTCAGGGGCTATTGGGGCAGCGAGAATTTCGAGGTCGCTCTCGATACAGTCGTTGCCATCATCGAACGCCACGTCGGCAAGGTGGAGGGGATAAAAATCTCACTGCTCGATGCCGGCAAGGAGGTCGCGCTGAGGAACCGTCTGCCGGACGGCGTCGTCATGTTCACCGGCGACGATTTCAATTATCCCGAACTGATCGCCGGCGACGAGAAAAGGCACTCGCACGCATTGCTCGGTATTTTCGACGCCATCGCGCCGGTCGCCAACGCGGCGCTGGCGAAACTGGCGGAAGGCGACCGCGCCGGCTTTGACGCGTTGATGGCACCAACCGTGCCGCTGTCGCGAAAGATCTTCGAGGCGCCGACCGAGTATTACAAGGCCGGCCTCGTCTTCATGGCCTGGCTGAATGGCCATCAGGATCATTTTGCGATGGTCGGCGGCATGCAGTCGGCGCGCGGCATCCGTCACTATGCCGACGTGTTCCGCCTTGCCGACCAGGCCGGATTGCTGGCCGATCCGGAACTGGCGGTCACCAGGATGAAGAGCCTTTGCACCGTCGCGGGCGTTTGAAGCGCGGAAAGTGGTTCTCATCATCGACGTGACAGGCCAGGAATGCCGGGCGTCGCTAACGTCTCCGCCACAGCCAAAAAGGCGCGATTGCCTCGTCTGGATGAAAAATGGGCTTGGTCGCCCTTCCCAGATCGGCAGGTGGCATTCCTGCGGGATCATGGTGCGTCAGGTCGAGAAGCAGCGGCCCAAGCCGATCCGGATCGACAGTTTCGGCCGACATGGTGTGTGGCTTGTTCTCGTGCGCAACAAGCCAGTGCAGCGCCTGGACCAGTCCCAGTCCCTCGGCTGTCTTGTGTTGCCAGAGATTGTCACCGACCGAAGACAGGACACGAGCCAGCGACGTCCAGCCTTGCAAGGTAAACATGGCGTAGTGCCTGGGGCGCGTGCGGGACAGTTCCCTGGGCAAGGAGCCATCGGCTGCGATCTGGGTTGCTAGTCTCTCCCGAGCATAGAGGCTGATCTTGGCCAGGGTGGCGCTATCGCCAAGAAACGTGGCGATCGATGCCCGCTGCAAATCGTAATATGTTCCTTGGTTGCTGCTGCTGCAGAAGGCCGTCGCGGCTGCCGGCGCGGTGTCCAGCCATTCGCAGTAGGAACCGAGCCAGGCTCTGAACGCCTCGCGATCCTCGTCGCCCAGTACTCCTGTTCGCTCGAGCAGGCGTACGGCATCCAGGAAGAAATAGAAATCCTTCAGCTCGATGATGCCGTGGCCGGACCCTTCATTGTTGTCGTGGCCCGACCGCACCTGCGCATAGCGCAAATGCGGGTTCATTCTTGTCCTGGGATCGATAAACCATGCGCGAATGAGCCTGGCGGCGTGGACGGCATAATGATGCCCATCAAGCACGGTTGCGGCGAGCGCAAGCACGGTTGTGTCGTCGAAGACGCGCTGTAAGCGTGTGCGATCGTAGGTTTCGCTTCCTGCTGCATACAATGCCGTGCCGGGCACGCGTTCGCCATCGCGCCGGATATAGGGCAGGCCGTCGGGTCTGTCGGGGGCGGGCCACCAGTAAGGCGCGGGGTGAAAATAGTCCTGGGGATCCCCGCTGGGGGCTAGGCCAGTCTTGTCGAGCACGCTGAACGGACCGCGGGCGAGTGCCTGTCCGGCCGCGGTTTCGAGATGGTGCAGGATGGGCCCGTCCTTCACCGCGTGGGCCAGGGCGTCTTCGTCATAAAAGGCCAGGCGGGAGGTATCAAGCCGAGCGGCGACTGCCTTGGCGTCACATTGATCGACCATATCGACGATCGCCTGATCGCGGCTGACCAGACGCGCGACGAAGCCGGCCTTGCCGATCTCCAGATGCGAACGCCCTGAATCCAGGCGCGCCACCCAGCCCGCTTTCTGGAGCAGCCCGGCATCCGCCGCCCGGACCGGGCGTGGAAAATCCCAGGCGTCGTCGCGGTAGCGGTCCCAGGGGCCAGGAACTGCCAACCGCCACAGCATCTCGATTTTTGGCCGCCTTCCGTAACCATAGTTTTCGTCGAACAGTTGCGTGGTATCGGCTCGAAATATGATCTGCGGCTCCTCCTCGGCCGGCGGCTGGAAGCTCTGGTCCAGCAGAAGCGCATTGTCGACAATGCGCGCCATGGGCACCACAGCGTAGGGAAGGTGCGGGTTTTTCTCGATCGCGGACCGTATCCGCTGGAACGCAGAGTCTGTCAGGTAGCAGTTCCCGTCCCAGGGCATCAGCCATTTTGCCCTGTCGCGGGCAATCGCGAGCGCGGCGTTGCGAGCCCCATTGTTGTTCATCACATAGAGGTTCTTGCTGCGGCGGATGTGCGTTTCGTAACGCGCGGACTGTCCGCTCGCCCGGCCCTTCTCTGAGAATCGGAGGTCGCCGGCAACAAGCTGCTCGACGTCCCAGGATATCTTCCGGTACTGATCGAGTTCGAAGGGGATTGTATGAAAATTCTGGCGGCGGCTTTCGAGCAGGCCGATGATCCGGGCTTCCTCGTCGGTGTCGACTATTCGATTGACGATCCAGAATTTTTCGCAGGCGTCGAAGACCGGTTCGTTGTCCAGAATGAACAGCACGTTGTCGAATGACTGGCCCTTGCGGTGTCGCGGTTCCAGATCATTGCCGATGATCCGGACGAGCATGAAGCTGTCGGCAATCTGCGAGATCGGCGACGCCGTGTAAGTCTCGCGGGCGGCCTCGATCCGCTTGCCGAGTTCGCGCCGGTATTCAGCGTTCTGCTTTGCGGAAATGAGCGCGTTGCCCAATGTCGACCACGGCGACCGCAATTGCGTGCGCACACGGTTCAGTTCGCGATATATCTTCGGCCAGGACGATAGTTTTGTCCTACCGGGCTGTGAGCTCATGACGGCACGCAGGGAGACCGGATCCCGATCACCGCCTCGGGGATGCGCGCGGTTTCGCCAATCATTCCGACTTCGACTCTGGACCATTTCTGAGCGTGAGGCGACCAAGCCCTGAATTGTGCGACACGATCAATCATGGAAAACGTCTCTCGCATGTAACGTTGCGAATGTCCTGTTACGTTCTGCTGCATAAGTGACGGCAGGTTGCCAGGCAACGCCGACAGGACAATGCGATAAATCAAATCCGAAAACCACATAGCATGGCAAATGCCCCGGCATCGGCGATTCGCCTTCACGCAAAGGCAAGCTCGCAAAAGATGCGCCGGTGATCGCAATTTTCTTGGAACCAATCCTCCCGGCGCGCGACCAAGCGATGTGTCCAAACATGGTCAGCTTGTGGCGGCCGCATTCGACCGCCATTGCATCGAATGCATGAGTTATCTGCCACTCCCCGCAATCACCTCACGGCCCTAGCCTCGTCCGTCCTGCATTGTTGAACCCGACAACCCTTTGCTTACTATACGGTTTTCCAGGCCTTGCCGGCTGCTCCTATGCGTGCTTACTTGTGGTTGTTTTCATGAGGGGGATACAATCATGCGTTTTCTACTTGCTGCGGTCGCCATGCTGTCGTTCGCCGCCACCGCGGCTCTGGCCGATCCAGCTTCGGACTTCAAAAGAGCCGATCAGGCATTGAACCAGACCTTCAAGCAAATCCAGAAGCGGCTTACGGATGATTCCGACGGCAAGGCACGGTTCGTGAAAGCGCAGAGAGCGTGGATTGCGTTCCGCAACGCCGAATGCACGTTTCAATCCAGCGGTGACGATGGTGGCTCCGCGGCGCCGATGGTTGCCGCTGCTTGTCAGGCTGACCTGACCAAGGCCCGCACCAGGCAGTTGAAGGCCTACCTGAACTGCCAGGAGGGTGACCTCTCTTGCCCGGTGCCATCAGAATAATCTGGAGTGACAAAATGCCGAATTTCAAGATGAGATATGTGCTGATCGCGCTTGTGCCGTTGGCGGTTGCCGGTTGCGTCAGCGCTGAGGATCAGCGCGCAATGGATCAGCAACAGTGCGCGTCTTACGGCTACAGGCCAGGAACCAACAGGTTTGCCGACTGCATGATGCAACAGACCTCACAACGTTCAGAAGATGAGCAGCGCTCATTGGATCGCATGGCCGCGCAAGAACAGAGAGACAAGGATCGCAAGGAAGCGCGTCGAAAGGACGACAGCTACATCGATCCAAGGCCGAGTTACGACAAGGATGGCAATCCGAATTTCGACACTCAAGGCAATTACCAAGGGTGTCACGGCGCGGGATGTTTGGTCGACAATCCAGACAATAACGATGACGATGACCAGTAGGCTGGCTCCGCGAGGCTCTCCTTCCTGCCCCCTATAGTTCGGACCTCAACCCAATCGAGAAACCCTCCGCCAACTTCAAGCACTACATGCGGCGTTGCGCCAGGTGCAGGCTAGAAGTCAACCCAAATGCGAACCGCTCTACCTCTGGCGCACAGCCGGGAAATGCCGATCCTGCACACGCGATCCGCGATTCCATCAGCTTGAAGGATGGTTCCGGAACTTTTTGCCGCAATGGCAGGTTCGAGCGACATGACGAAACTATCTGCCCCCTGGCCCGCCGTTCCCAGCAAGCTGCACGGCGGCCAGGATATCCCGGAAGAGAGCATTTCTATCCTCCAGGTGTTCTGGAGGAAGAGCCGGGGCATTGAGCGCTGGAACCGAGCCAGCTGCAACGATCATCGAATTCCCCCGAAGAAAGTACCTGCCTCTAGAAGCGCTTTCGGATCAGGGGCCGTTTCAGGGCAAAGCGGGCGATATTGTCGAGCGTTCTTGGCACCGCCATCTCCCCGATGCCCTCAATGGCGCCCTTGGCCGCTGCGTCCTCACGAAAGCGCACTATCCATTCTTCCGTGAGGCTGTCCCGTTGAATAGTGAATCTCGAATTGGCGGTGTCTTCCGGGACCTGGACGCCCATATAATCCGCCACAGCTTCCAGATAGGGCCGTGGGTCTTGCTGCAAATCTTCGTAGACGAATTGACGACAATCCAGCCCCGCAAGTTGTAGGTAGGACCTCCAGAACGCATAGCTTCGATCAATCTGGAAATACGCTTGGCTGATGTCGGCGAAGCTATAAGGAACAGAGCGCGGATTGACTTTCCCTTCGTGCCGGCTCGTCCACATTCCAGACATCCTAGCTCGGTAGAACGAAATAGCTTGCTGAATTCGGTCGCGACGTTCCAACAAAATGAATTCCAAGCCGTGTTTTCTTCGAATCTCGAATAGAAAATCCTTTCCGAATTTCTCCTTACACCAGGCCAGATGGCGCGGAAACAACTTGATCGCAAACCGCCCGTTGTCGGTCGACGCTTTCTCGATGACCGCTTTTTCAAGATCATCATAGGTGCGGGGATCGAAGCGTAGATAGGCCGGATCAAGCCATTCCTCCGACCGTCCCATCAGGCCAGTTGCGTTCGTCAGGCTTCCCAGCCAGTTCGAACCGCTTCTTCCCTCTGTAAGAATCGCAACGCCCCGCATAAAATCCTCACTTCACCTTGTCCCGGAACGCATGCCGCAAGGCCCGCTTACCTTCAACCCAAATCAGCGCGGCGTTCCCGCCCCATGTCCAGGAACACCGTGCTCAGCTTATTGCCGCCGTGATCTTCGTTGCCATCTTGTCGGCATCACCAGGGCTTTGGCTGGATTCCAGACCAGATGACCACACAATTCATCTAGGACGCCGCATCGGCCGCCATCGTCATCGTGGGCGTGTTCGCCGTCGCCGACACGTCGCCACGCGATTGCTGCGCCTGCCCAGGAGTGTCCTCTGTCGAACAACCGTGAGGGTTGTTTTCGCCGCCATCACTATTTTTGTGAACCAATTCACCCGAGGCGCGACCAAGTGATGTGTCCAAACATGGTTCATCAAGGAGAACTCTTATGTTTACTGTCTCGAGAAACGTCTTTTTGGCCGCCATCGCCGTTTCGGTGCTGGCCGGCTGCAAGACAACCGCTCCCAGGGAATGCGACAAGCTGAAGCCTGGCGTCACCTATAACGGCAAATGCTGCGGCATCGGCGAGCCTTGCCGCGAAGGCAAGGGCGGCGGCGACAGGCCGGGAAATACGCCTGATCCAGCGCCGCAATGATCTGATTGCGTGTCGCCCGTTCCGGTCAGCGCTGGGACGGGCGCGTTGCGCTCGAAAGCTCGCCAACGTCCAGCCTCCCCTTGAGGCACCGAAACCGTCCACCTCTGTGTAACGCGCGCCCTGGACGGCCCTGTGCCACGCTGTGCCCTGCTTATCCCAAGTGAGGCGTTCTTCCGCCACCACCTCGACGCTGCTCATCCCGCGCGCCATGCCCACGCGCTTTGTCTGGCGAGCCGGCCAGCATGTCGATCCAAGTCTGATTTGTCTGGTTGGATGGTGGGCGTGACAGGGATTGAACCTGTGACCCCTGCAATGTCAATGCAGTGCTCTCCCGCTGAGCTACACGCCCATCCGAAGCCGCGCATACACCATTTTTGATCCAGCGCGTCAATAGCAGGAAAAAGGAAAGAAGGCGTCGTCTCGCCGCAGTGGCGAAGAGGTGCGGCGCCTCGCCTAGAAAACGGCTCAGGCCGCCTGCAGCATCTTCTCCACCTCGTTGACGAGGTCGCGCAGATGGAATGGCTTCGACAGGACCTTGGCGTCTTTCGGCGCCTTGGAATCCGGGTTCAACGCAACAGCGGCGAAACCGGTGATGAACATGACTTTCAGATCGGGATCGATCTCGGTGGCGCGGCGCGCCAGCTCGATGCCGTCCATCTCCGGCATGACGATGTCGGTCAGCAGCAGCGAGAACGGCTCTTCGCGCAGCCGCTCATAGGCGCTGGCGCCATTGTCGAAATCGCTGACCTGGTAACCGGCGCGCTCCAGCGCCTTGACGAGGAACCGACGCATATCGTCGTCGTCTTCCGCCAGAAGAATGCGTGCCATGATATCCTGTCCGAATCACCCGCCCGAGATTGCCGTTGGGCAAGCCCGTTAACCATCCTGTATATGAGGAGGTGAGGGTAAACATCAAGTGAACGCAGACGACGATGATCCATATTTGCCGGGGGTGTGCCGCCGCTGAAATGCTGGACACGCGGCCTGCAAGGTGGCACTTTCACATCATGATGCACTGGTGTTTTCGGGTTCGTTCAAATTGAAGACGGCAGCCGAGGATTTTTCGGTCTTTCCACCCTTCGAAATCCGGTCGGGCGCCGAGCAGCGCGTCCCCTTCCTCTTCAATTCGCCGCATAGCGGCCGCTACTATCCCGAACGGTTCCTGGCCATGGCAAGGCTGGACCGCAACGCCATCCGCCGGTCGGAAGACTGTTACGTCGATGAGCTGTTCGGCGGTGCCGTGGCGCTCGGCGCGCCGCTGCTGGCGGCGAATTTTCCGAGGGCCTATCTCGACGTCAATCGCGAGCCGTGGGAGCTCGATCCTCGCATGTTCGCCGAGCCAGTGCCGTCCTTCTGCAACATCCGCTCGGCGCGGGTGGCGGGTGGGCTTGGCACGGTGCCGAAGCTGGTCGGCGAGGGGCTCGACATCTATTCCGGCCGCCTGCCGCTGTCGGAAGCCGTTGCCCGGATCGAAACCGTCTACAAGCCCTATCACGAGACGCTGAAGCGGCTTTTGACCCGGACCCATGCGCGGTTCGGTTTTGCCGTGCTGATCGACTGTCATTCGATGCCGGCGAGCATCCGTGTCGGCGACAGCGGGCTGCGGCCCGACTTCATCATCGGCGACCGTTTCGGCATCTCGGCAACCGCCGCCCTGACCGAGACCGCGATCGGCCTGCTCAGCGCCATGGGCTATTCGGTTGCCCACAACAAACCCTATGCCGGCGGCTTCATCACCGAGCATTACGGCCGCCCGGCGCGCCATCTGCATGCGCTGCAGATCGAGGTCAATCGCGGGCTCTACATGAACGAACGGACATTCGAGAAGGCCGCCGGCTTCGATGCGCTGGCCGACGATCTGACGCGGTTCTCAGCCGACCTGATGTCGATGCCCGACCATCATTTCATCGACCTGCCGCTGGCCGCGGAGTGAAATCGCGGCGTAAAAAAAGACCGCATCGTTTGCACGATACGGTCGAAGTCTAGGGAGGAAACGCCCAAGGAGGGCATGGACAGGAAACCCTGTCCGAGGTCAAGGGTATTGTGCGTTGCACAAATGTCAAGCGACCTTCAGGCTTTTTTAATTCACTCTGATGTGGAAATTGCGTTTCGACGACGCTTATGTGACATCCGGGCAACAGATGCCGTGGCGGAGAAGTCGTCGAACACACTTGTTTTGGTACGAAATTGGCGGCAGAGCACGGCTCGGACATGCTGCAGTGCGGGAGAATCAGTTGGACATCAGTGTCGATTTCATGCGCCGCATTGCGCAGGTGGCAGCGGCGGAGACCTTGCCGCGCTTTCGTGCCCAAGGCGCGGTCGCCAACAAGGAACAGGGCAGTTTCGATCCGGTCACCGAGGCCGATCGCGAGGCCGAGCGCGCCATCCGGGCGCTGATCTCTGCCGAGTATCCCGACCATGGCATTCTCGGCGAGGAGCATGGCAGCGAGAACATTTCGAGCCGGCATGTCTGGGTGATCGACCCGATCGACGGCACGCGCGCCTTTATTTCCGGCCTGCCGGTGTGGGGCACGCTGGTCGGGCTGACGGTCGACGGTGACGCCGTTGCCGGCATGATGGCGCAACCCTTCACCGGCGAGCTGTTCTACGCCAACGCCTCAGGTTCGCACTATGAGGGGCCGGGCGGGCCGCGAAAACTGACGACCCGCAAGACGACGAAGTTGGACCAGGCGACGCTGTTCACCACCACGCCGGCGCTATTCAAAGGCGAAGCGCGCAACCGTTACGATGCATTCGAAAGACAGATCCAACTCGCCCGCTATGGCGCCGATTGCTATGCCTTCGCCATGATCGCTTCGGGAAGCGTCGATATCGTCGCCGATCCCGGTTTGAAGCCATACGACATCGTGGCGCTGATCCCGATCATCGAGAAGGCAGGCGGTGTGGTCACCACATTCGATGGCGGGCCTGCGGAAAAGGGCGGCGATGTCCTGGCGGCTGCAACGCCGGAACTCCACGCAGCTGCCATGGCCGCCTTGCGCGGCTGACCAGCGACCGGCGGCCGTCAGGCCGTGGGGTCGTCGCTGCCGGGAATGAAGGCGTCGAAGGCGGCGAGCAATTGCTCGCGGTAGATGTCGGCTTCCTGCAGGATTTCGTGGCGGGAGCCGTCGATCATCAGCAATGAACCGAGCCGCAGACGCCTGGCGTAGGCTTCGACAGCCCTGGTCGAGACGACCTGGTCGGCGCCGGCGGCGATGATCAGCAGCGGGACCTGGATCCGGGCCATGAAGTCGGGGTCGTTGACGGCTTCCGAAGCTTTCGCGGCTGCCCGCAGCCAACGGATCGTCGGCCCGCCAAGCGCCAGTTGCGGGTATTCTTCATAGATCCGTGTGTTGCGCCGATAGCGTTCCGGGTCCGATGTCAGCTTGTTGGTCTCGAAAGGGGCCGTTACCCTCGGCCGCGGACCCCAGGCGGCATAGAGCCGGCCGAGGCCGAGAGCGCAGAACAGGGAACAGACGCGGCGAACCGTCGAGATCGAGACCGGCAGGTCGGGCAGCGTCATGAAAGGCGCGATCAGCACCATGCGCCGGACGCGGTTCACCATCGACGGCGCGGCCAGCAGGGTGATCAATGCGCCTGCCGAATGGGCCAGGATGTAGTAGGGTCCGCGGCAATCGGGCAGCACGATCTCCTCGAAGAACTGTTCGAGGTCGGCGGTGTAGTCGCGGAAGCTGCTGACGTAGCCGCGCTGGCGATCGCGGATCAGCCGGTCTGAATCGCCCTGGCCGCGCCAGTCGAGCGTGGCGACGCCAAAGCCACGATCGGCAAGGTTGCGGATGGTTTCGAAATATTTCTCGATGCACTCGTTGCGGCCGGTGAGCAGGACCACGGTGCCCTTCATCGGGCGAGCGACCGCGCCGAACAGGCCGTAGCGGATATTCTTGTGGTCACGCGTGGTGAAGAAGCCGCCGGCGGCGTTTTCCGGCCGCGGATTGCCCTCGATTTCGTGAAAAAGGGAGTTTTCGGTGAAAAGATCCGTCATTCGGCGCTTCGTGCTCGGCGTCTCGCATGCCCGCCTGCGCTGGCCGGCTCCGCTAAGGTGATAGACGCCCATGCGCCAAAAGCCAAGGAATTCCCGGTGACTGACTGGGCTGCAACAGGGAAGGCCGGAAGCCGCTTGAAAGCGTGCTTCCGGCCTCTGTCGATCCGGGAGGAAGGGACGTTACACCCGGTCGGCCTCGTTGCGGTGCCTGTTGTGCAATCGGCGCCGCCAGTCCTTGATCCTGGAATGGACTTTAGCGCCGGCTGCCTGAACGCGCGCCGAAGTGCCGGTTCATCTGCCGTTCATCAAGGGTCCGGCCGCCGTGGCTTTTGCCGCCAGGTGAAATCTTGAAATGCTTTCCAGCGCTCCCCAAATGTCTCGTGCGGTCGCCAATGTCGGGGCCGCTGGCCCACCCGAAACGCCGCTCAAGGGTTTCGCACCGGCCACACGCAAACCATGTTGCTCAACAGGAGAACACCTCATGCGTCACGTTGATTTTTCCCCGCTTTATCGCTCGACCGTCGGCTTCGATCGTCTGTTCACGATGCTCGATTCGCTTGCGCAGCCGGATGGCGCGCAGACCTACCCGCCCTACAACATCGAGCGCACCGGTGAGGATTCCTACCGGATCTCGATGGCGGTTGCCGGCTTCTCTGACGAGGAAATCTCGATCGAAGCCCATCGCAACGTGCTGACCGTCAAGGGTGAGCGCAAGGACGAGGGCACCGGCGAAGGCTCTGAACTGCTCTATCGCGGCATTGCCTCGAGAGCCTTCGAACGCCGCTTCCAGCTTGCCGACCACGTCGAAGTTGTCGGTGCTTCGCTGAAGAACGGCCTGCTGTTCGTCGACCTCAAGCGCAACATCCCCGAGGAGCTGAAGCCGCGCAAGATCGCCATTACGGCGTCTTCGGCCAAGGCCAAGCAGATCGAGGCCAAGACCGCTGCCTAAACTCTGTTCTGACGCAATTCCGGACGGAAAACCGCCTAACACTTTTCCTGGAATTGCTTTGAAGTCTCCTCCCGAGACGGAAGCGGCGCCGAAAGGCGCCGCTTTTTTGTTATCGGGGATTTCGGTATCAGGCGATCAGCTGGCCAAAACGGTCGACCTCATCGGCCGTCGTCGCGAAGCTGGTGACGAAGCGATACAGCAACTCGTCCTCGCTGATGTGGCCGTCAAAGCCGTGCGGCTTGTGCCAATCATAGAACGCCGCACCCGCTGCCTGCAGCTTTTCAGCTTCGGCTTTCTTGATCACTGCGAAAACCTCGTTTGCCTGCGGCAGCCATGCCAGCTTTGCCGTGGCCGAATCCTCGATCGCGGCGGCAAGGCGTGCGGCCATGGCGTTGGCGTGGCGGGCGGTGTCCAGCCACAATCCGTCTTTGAAATAGGCCTCGAACTGCGCCGCGACGAAGCGCGATTTCGAAAACAGCTGGGCGGCGCGCTTGCGCAGGAACGCCAATTCCCTGGCACGATCAAGATCGAACAGCACGATCGCTTCGGCGCACCAGCAGCCATTCTTGGTGCCGCCGAAGGACAGGATGTCGACGCCGCGTTTCCAGGTCATTTCGGCTGGCGACGTGTCGAGCGCGACCAGCGCATTGGCAAAGCGGGCGCCGTCCATGTGCAAGGGCACCGAATATCGTTTGGCGATCGCCGCGATCGTCTCGATCTCATCCAGGCCGTAGATGGTGCCGACCTCGGTCGACTGGGTGATCGAAACGGCCATCGGCCGTCCCCAATGGACGATTTCCGGTGCGAAACGGCCGATGGTCCTTTCCAGATTGTGCGGATCGATCTTGCCCAGCGCGCCATCGATCTCATGCAGGCGTGAGCCGCCGGAAAAATACACCGGCGCGCCGCATTCGTCCTCGATGACATGCGATTCGCGATGAGCAAAGGAAATGCCGCCCGGCTTGTTGTAAGCGGTCAGCGCCAGCGAGTTGGCGGCCGTGCCGGTGGCGACGAAGAACACCGCGACCTCGCGTTCGAAAATCTCGCTGAAGCGCTGGTAGACTGCCTGGTCGAGCGCTCCGTCGCCATAGGCGGTGGAAAAGCCGCCGGCATTGGCCGACAGGCCGGCGGCAATGTTGGGGTGGGCGCCTGCCCAATTGTCGGAAGCGAAGAACATGCATCTGCCTATGTCTTGGGAGAACGGGGGGTTGGGAAATCAGACTGAAGTTGACCGGTTTCGCGTGCTGATCGCAAGGGCCAGGCGCCGGAAAAACAGTAAAGCCAGCCAACGGGCAAAGCCCAGGCCGACGACTGAAGCTTACGTTTTTCCTCAGCTTCGCGACATTTTCTGTCGCGAATGCCCCAAGTTTTTTTCAAATCGGTCTTGTGTGCGTCCGGGATTTCTGCCATAAAAATTTAGGACAGTAGTGCTGTCTTATTTTGTCGCACAAAACGAGCTGGATTGGCGTATCATTTGGGCCTCTCCGGCTGTTGCCGCGAGCGACAGGTGGACAGCCAGACTCTGGCCTGTACGATTACCAGATGCGATCCATGCGGAAAGCCGCCTGGTTCGACAGGATTTCGCAAGACGTGCCACAAGGATCAGGGTGAGCCAAGCGCTTGCCGAGGCAAACCAGCGCCTGAATGGCTGGGAAGGAGGACAGGAGATGACGGACATGACGCACTCTGCGACGAACGGCCAGGCCGCGCAGACGAAAGCGGCAACCGTCAAAACCACCTTGCGATCCAATATTGGCCGAAGCGCCAACGGATTTTCCGCCCAGGGCCTCTACGATCCACGCAACGAGCATGACGCCTGCGGCGTCGGTTTCATCGTCAACATGAAGGGCGTGAAGTCGCATCAGATCGTCGAGGACGGGCTGGCTGTGCTCGAAAACCTGACGCATCGCGGCGCCGTCGGCGCCGATCCGCTGGTCGGCGATGGCGCCGGCGTGCTGGTGCAGCTTCCCGACCAGTTCTTCCGTGACGAGATGGCAGCCCAGGGCATCGAGCTGCCGCCGGCGGGCCAGTACGGCGTCGGACACTGGTTCATGCCGCAGGACGCGGCCCTTCGCGCCCATATCGAGGACATCATTGCCGAATCGGCGCAATCCGAGGGACTTCCGCTCATCGGTTTCCGTGACGTGCCCGTCGACAATTCGTCGCTGTCGAAGGCGCCCGACATCGTGGCATCCGAGCCGTTCCATCGGCAGATCTTCATCGGCCGCACGCCAGACATTACCGATGACGAGGAATACGAGGCCAGGCTCTATCTGCTGCGCAAGGTCATCTCGGGCCGCATCTATGCCGAGAACGACAACATGGACATCGGCGCCTATTGCGTGTCGCTGTCGGCGCGCACCATCGTCTACAAGGGCATGTTCCTGGCTTATCAGGTCGGGGCCTACTACAAGGACCTCAAGGACCCGCGCTTCGAAACCGCGCTGATCCTCGTCCACCAGCGCTTCTCGACCAACACGTTCCCGTCATGGAAGCTGGCGCATCCCTACCGCATGGTCGCCCACAATGGCGAGATCAACACCGTGCGCGGCAACAACAACTGGATGGCTGCGCGCCAGGCGTCGGTCGATTCCGAACTGTTCGGCAACAACATCTCGAAGCTGTGGCCGATTTCCTATGATGGCCAATCCGACACCGCCTGCTTCGACAATGCGCTCGAGTTCCTGTTCCAGGGCGGGTACAGGCTCAGCCATGCCATGATGATGCTGATCCCGGAAGCCTGGGCCGGCAACAAGCTCATGGATGCCGATCGCAAGGCCTTCTACGAATACCATGCGGCATTGATGGAGCCGTGGGACGGACCGGCGGCGGTGGTCTTCACCGATGGCCGCCAGATCGGCGCCACGCTCGACCGCAATGGCTTGCGCCCGGCACGCTACATCGTCACCGACGATGACCGCGTCATCATGGCCTCGGAAGCCGGCGTGCTGCCGGTGCCGGAGGAGAAGATCGTCAAGAAGTGGCGGCTGCAGCCCGGCCGCATGCTGCTGATCGACCTGGAGAAGGGGCGCATCGTCTCCGACGAGGAGCTCAAGTCGGAGATCGCGACCAAGCATCCCTACAAGACCTGGCTCGCCAACACGCAGCTGATCCTCGAAGATCTGAAGCCGGTCGAACCGCGCGCGTTGCGCAAGGATGTCAGCCTGCTCGATCGTCAGCAGGCATTCGGCTACAGCCAGGAGGACACCAAGCTGTTGATGTCGCCGATGGCGACGACAGGCCAGGAAGCGGTGGGCTCGATGGGCACCGACACGCCGATCTCGGCGATGTCGGACAAGTCGAAGCTGCTCTACACCTATTTCAAGCAGAACTTCGCCCAGGTCACCAACCCGCCGATCGACCCGATCCGCGAGGAGCTGGTGATGAGCCTGGTGTCCTTCATCGGGCCGCGGCCCAACATCTTCGACCTTGTCGGCAATTCGCGCCGCAAGCGGCTCGAAGTTCGTCAGCCGATCCTGACCAATGGCGATCTCGAGAAGATCCGCTCCATCGGCCACACCGAGGACCGTTTCGACACCAAGACGATCGACATCACCTATGGCTCCGCCGAAGGCGCCGCGGGCATGCAGGGCGCCATCGATCGGTTGTGCGAGCGGGCGGAGGCGGCGGTTGCCGGCGGCTACAACATCATCATCCTGTCCGACCGCCAGGTCGGGCCCGACCGCATCGCCATCCCGGCGCTGCTGGCGACAGCGGCGGTCCATCATCACCTGATCCGCAAGGGGCTGCGCACCTCGGTCGGCCTCGTCGTCGAATCCGGCGAGCCGCGCGAAGTGCATCATTTCTGCTGCCTCGCCGGCTATGGCGCCGAGGCGATCAATCCCTACCTCGCCTTCGACACGCTGCTCGACATGCACAAGCGCGGCGAACTGCCGAAGGAAGTGGACGCCTACGAAGTCGTCTCGCGCTACATCAAGTCGATCGGCAAGGGCATCCTCAAGGTGATGTCCAAGATGGGCATCTCGACCTACCAGTCCTATTGCGGCGCGCAGATTTTCGACGCCATCGGCCTGAAGACCGATTTCGTGCAGCAATACTTCACCGGCACCGCGACGCTGATCGAAGGCGTCGGCCTGGACGAGATCGCGGCCGAGACGCTCAGCCGCCACAATGACGGTTTCGGCAACGACCCCGTGCTGCGCAACAGCCTCGAGGTCGGCGGCGAATACATGTTCCGCATGCGCGGCGAGGCGCATATCTGGTCGCCAGATGCTGTCGCCACCTTGCAGCACGCCGTGCGCCAGGGATCGTGGGAAACCTTCAAGGACTATTCCGCCCAGATCGACAGCGAGACGGCCCGCGCCCAGACCATTCGCGGCCTGTTCAAGCTCAAGCTGGCCGGGGAAACCGGCCGCAAGAAGGTGGCGCTCGACGACGTCATGCCGGCGGCCGACATCGTCAAGCGGTTCTCGACCGGAGCGATGTCGTTCGGTTCGATCTCGCGCGAAGCGCACACGACGCTGGCGCGCGCGATGAACCAGATCGGCGGCAAGTCGAACACCGGCGAGGGCGGCGAAGAGGCCGACCGCTATCTGCCGCTGCCGGGCGGCGGCAAGAACCCGGAACGCTCGGCGATCAAGCAGATCGCCTCGGGACGTTTCGGCGTCACGGCCGAATACCTCGTCAACTCCGACATGATGCAGATCAAGGTGGCGCAGGGTGCCAAGCCCGGCGAGGGCGGTCAGCTGCCCGGCCACAAGGTCGACGCCACCATCGCCAAGGTCCGGCATTCGACGCCGGGCGTCGGCCTGATCTCGCCGCCGCCGCATCACGACATCTATTCGATCGAGGATCTGGCACAGCTGATCTACGACCTGAAGAACGTCAATCCGGCGGCCGACGTGTCGGTCAAGCTGGTGTCGGAAGTCGGCGTCGGCACGGTCGCGGCGGGCGTCGCCAAGGCGCGCGCCGACCACATCACCATCTCTGGCTATGACGGCGGCACCGGTGCCTCGCCGCTGACCTCCCTCAAGCATGCCGGCAGCCCGTGGGAAATGGGCCTTGCCGAGACACACCAGACGCTGGTGCTGAACGGCTTGCGGTCGCGCGTTGCGCTGCAGGTCGATGGTGGCTTGCGCACAGGGCGCGACGTCATCATCGGCGCGCTGCTCGGCGCCGACGAGTTCGGCTTCTCGACCGCACCGCTGATCGCGGCCGGCTGCATCATGATGCGCAAATGCCATCTCAACACCTGTCCGGTCGGCGTCGCGACGCAGGATCCGGTGC
>NZ_RZPW01000240.1:0-8183 GCF_003998455.1 Mesorhizobium sp. M7A.F.Ca.CA.001.08.2.1
ATAACAGCGCGCGGCTGATCACGCTCGCCATCAACATCGCGGTGCTGGGCCTGCTGTTGACGCAGGGAATTGCTTCCTATCTCAAAACCGCATTGGGCACTGCCCTTGACCCGGACGAATTGCGCGCGTTGGCGGAAAAGATCGCCACCGGAAATCTCGATGGCCTCTCCCAATATTCGCCCAGGCTGGCGACCCTCGACCCGTCCGGCGCGCTTGCGCATGCCGCCTTAGTCAACGGTTTTGGCTGGGTCATGCTCTATAGCGGGATCGGCGTTCTTGCCCTTGCCGTCATCAGCTTCGTCGTCTTCGGCCCCAGAAACGTCGCGCCGCAAGAGGCAAGGGACCGTCATCGTGCTCAGGGCGCAAGCGAAGCTCGATCGTAGCCAGTGCCCGGCGCCTCACCCTTGCCTGCGCGCCATGAAGGCAAGCCGCTCGAACAGATGGACATCCTGTTCGTTCTTCAGCAATGCGCCATGCAGCTTGGGCAACGCGTTCTTCGGGTCGGCGCGCAGATCCTCGGGCGCGATATCGTCGGCGACCAGCAGGCGGATCCAGTCGAGCGCCTCGGAGGTCGACGGTTTTTTCTTCAGCCCTGGCACTTCGCGGATCTCGTAGAACTGGGTGAGGGCTGCCCGAACCAGGTTCTGTTTGATGCCGGGATAGTGGACGTCGACGATTCTGTGCAGCGTGTCGACGTCGGGAAAGCGGATGTAATGGAAGAAGCAGCGGCGCAGGAACGCGTCCGGCAACTCCTTCTCGTTGTTGGAGGTGATGATGACGATCGGCCTGACGGCGGCGCGGATGGTTTCGCCGGTCTCGTAGACGAAGAACTCCATCCGATCGAGTTCCTGCAGGAGATCGTTTGGGAATTCGATGTCGGCCTTGTCGATCTCGTCGATCAAGAGCACGACCTTCCTGCCGGCGGCGAAAGCCTCCCAGAGTTTGCCGCGCTTGATGTAGTTCCTGATGTCGTTAAAGCGCTCGTCGCCCAACTGGCTGTCGCGCAGCCGCGAGACGGCATCATATTCGTACAGGCCCTGCTGCGCCCGCGTCGTCGACTTGACGTGCCATTCGATGAGGTCGAGGCCGAGTGCAGCCGCCACCTGGCGGGCCAGTTCCGTCTTGCCGGTGCCGGGCTCGCCCTTGATCAGCAAGGGCCGCTCCAGCGCGATCGCTGCATTGACGGCCACCATCAGATCCTTGTCGGCGACATAGGCCGCCGTGCCTTCGAAACGCATTCTTGCTCCTCGGTTGGTCATCGCGACCGTAAGGACGAGGCCGTGCCTGTGCAAGGGTGAGGTGTTGGCGGCGCGAGGGCCTGAACCCAACACGGAAAGAGTGCCCGTCTCACTGGCGCTTAGCCGGCCGGCAGCCTATATTGGGCGGGACGGTCTGTGCTTCCCGGCAGGAGAACATTTTCCCCGGGGCCTTAACGATCCTTAGGGAGCTGTCCCTGGGAAGACCCGTGGGTTTTCTCACACGGCGCCCACCTACTTTGTAGGTTCCCGGGATCGCTCTCTCCACCGGTTGTGTGGATCGTCACTTACTGCCACGCGTCCCGCATTTCGGTGGATGATTGCGGTGGAAAACGTCGCTCCCAACACTCCATCCAGATCTGACCTTTTCTACCCTGACTGCATGACCTCTCTCAAAGACCTGAAAAAGCAGCTTCGCCGCGAGGCCCTCGGACGCCGCGATGCGCTCGACGAATTCTGGCGGGTGGAGGTCGCGCTTGAAATGGCAGAGACGGCACGCGATCACCTCCACATTGAGCCGGGCCAGATCGTTTCCGGCTTCTGGCCGATGCGCTCGGAAGTCGACGTCAGGCCGCTGATGTTTGCCTTGCGCGAAAGGGGCGCGCGGCTTTGCCTGCCGGCCATTCTCGACAAAACCACGATCGTCTTTCGCGAACTGGTGCGCGGCGCGCCGATGGTCGAGATGGGTTTCGGCACGGTCGGCCCGCATGAAGAAGCAGAAGTGCTCGACCCCTCGGTGATGCTGGTGCCGCTCGCCGCCTTCGATGCGCGCGGCCATCGCATCGGCTATGGTGCCGGCTATTACGACCGCGCCATCGCCAAGCTGATCGACAAGGGACAGCCGCCGCGGCTGGTCGGCATCGCCTTCGACTGCCAGGAGGTGGCAATGGTGCCGGATGAGGAACATGACGTCGTCATTCCGGAAATACTGACCGAGAGCGGGTTGCGCCGCTTCGCGTCAAAATTGTAGATAAAAGGACGCATGATCTTTCACAGACGTCATGCAGCTTTTGCTTCGCTGACCTTCGGTGCGGGATCATATGAGACTTCTCTTCCTCGGTGACATGGTTGGAAAGACAGGACGGACGGCGGTGTGGGAACAACTGCCCGGCTTGATCTCCGACTTCAAACTCGATTTCGTCATCGTCAACGGTGAGAACGCCGCCGGCGGCTTCGGCATCACCGAAGATATCTTTCGCGAGACGATCGCGGCCGGTGCGGATGTCGTCACAACCGGCAACCATGTCTGGGACCAGCGCGACGCACTCGCCTTCGCGCCGCGCGAAGAGCGCTTCCTGCGCCCCTCGAACTTTCCCAAGGGCACGCCCGGGCGCGGCTCCGGCGTCTACATCGCCAGGAGCGGCGCGCGCGTGCTGGTCGCCAACATCATGGGCCGGGTGTTCATGCATCCCGAACTCGACGATCCCTTCCAGGCCGGCGAACGCGAGCTTGCCGCCTGTCCGCTCGGCGAGCAGGCGGATGCCGTGATCATCGACTTCCACGCCGAGGCGACCTCGGAAAAGATGTGCTTCGCGCATTTCGTCGACGGCCGCGCCAGCCTCGTCGTCGGCACCCACACCCACCAGCCGACCGGCGATCACCAGATCCTCAATGGCGGTACCGGTTATATGTCCGACGCCGGCATGTGCGGCGACTATGATTCCTCGCTCGGCATGGACAAGGAGGAGCCGCTCAACCGGTTCCTGTCGAAAGTGCCGAAAGGCCGCTTCGAAGCGGCGACCGGACCGGCGACCTTGTGCGGCGTCGGCGTCGATATTTCCGACCGCACCGGGCTGACCGAGCGGATCGCGCCGTTTCGTCGCGGCCCGCGGCTGGAGGAAACCGCACCGTCCTTCTGGTCATGACATTGATATAGGCACGCTTAGTACCTAACTGCCGGCGACACTGCTCTAGATCGTTAAAAGAGGGGACGACCTCCATGCAGCTCATCGAATTCCTGGCGCCGCATTTTCAATTTGTGTCCGATCCAACCGCCTGGGTCGCGCTGCTGACGCTGATTGTGCTCGAGGTCGTGCTCGGCATCGACAATCTGATCTTCATCTCGATCCTAACCAACAAGCTGCCGGAAGCACAACGGGCCCGTGCCCGCCGGCTCGGCATCTCGGCGGCGCTGATCATGCGGCTGGTGCTGCTGGCCACCATTTCGATCATCGTCCAGCTGACCACGCCGGTATTCACGGCCTTCGGCCATGGTTTTTCCTGGCGCGACCTGATCCTGATCGCCGGCGGCCTGTTCCTGGTCTGGAAGGCGACCAAGGAGATCCATCACACGGTCGATCCCGACGACCACAAGGATACGATGATGGGCGAGACGCTGCAGATCAGCCTCGCCGGCGCGATCTTCCAGATCCTGCTGCTCGACCTGGTCTTCTCGATCGATTCGATCATCACCGCCGTCGGCATGACCGACGAGATCGCTATCATGTACATCGCCGTGATCGTGGCGGTCAGCGTGATGATGCTGGCGGCCGGGCCGCTGGCCAACTTCATCGCCAAGAACCCGAGCATTGTCATGCTGGCGCTGGGCTTCCTTTTGATGATCGGCATGACACTGATCGCCGACGGCATGGGCTACCATGTGCCCAAGGGCTACATCTATGCGGCGATGGGCTTTTCGGCATTGGTCGAGGGGCTCAACATGCTGGCGCGGCGGCGCAAGAAGCCGGGCGGCGGGCATTGAGGCATGAGCAGCAGGGACCTTAGCCAGGATCAGCGCGATCAGTTGGCCAAGCTGGCTGAATTGCCTGACAGCGAGATCGATATCTTGGAAATTCCGGAAGCTCCGGCCGAGAATTGGGCTCAAGCTCGTCGTGAGCAGGAAAAGCGGCGATCCCAAGCCCGCCGGTTCAGTTAGCCGGCACGCCCTTCGGGTGACGGTCGCCGATCAGGCCGAGCGTCAGGCCTTGTTCCAGCCACGCCTTGGCACCGGCCAGTACCAGCGTGAAGCCGCCGGTTGAGCCGACGGCCTCTTTCACCTGCCCGTCGCCATCGCCGGCGAAGCCAAAATTGCGAACCTCGAGAAAAGTTGTCTCGCCAGGCATTTCGGTGAAAGTCCAGACCACGGTGGTCGGTGGATCGCTCCACTGCATGACGATCTTTTCGTTCGGAACGATCTCGCAGACGTCGACCGTCGTCGAGACGCCGTACATGCGCCATTCCCAGTGGATCTGCTCGCCGCTGTCCAGCCGGCCGCTGCCATGGGTAAACCAGAATTTTGTGGTGATGGCCGGGTCGACGAAGGCCTCGAACACTTCGGCGACAGGCCGCCGGATCAGCATGCCGGCTTCGGCGGTCGGTTTTTCGTGGATGTCCATGGAATGCTCCTAATGGTCAGATATTGGTCTCGTTGGCGGGTTCGCCTTTCATCTCGCTGCGGTAGTAGCCGTCGCGCAAATTGATGCCGTACTCGAGATAGGCCTTCATGCAGGCCAGCATCTGCGACCAGCCCTCGCAATTGAGGTAGGACTTCTTCAGGCCGACCGCGCCTTCCTGCCAGCCGCTCTCGGCGATGGTGACGAAGGTGCCGCCATCGTCCAGCGGTTCGAAGTTCATCTCGATGCGGGTTTTGTAGGCCGGCTTGCCGTCCTCATCGGTGGCAACCCAGCGCAGCACGATGCGGCGGTCCTTGACCACTTCGTCGACCTCGACCTGCACCTTGCCCCACCAGACGACGCCGGCGCCGGCTTCCAGCGGGGCGCTGGCGCCGCCGATCGTGGTGAAATAGCCGCTCAGTTTCTTCGGATTGACGACTGCGTCGAAGACGTCGGCGACCGGCTTGCCGATGCGTCCGGAAACACTGAATCCAAGTGACATATCCACAGCTCCTTCCCTTGATCGGTTCAACAATATGTTATATAAACATAACATGTCAAGCCGATCGCAAGACGACAATGTTTTCAAGGCGCTGGCGCATCCGCGGCGGCGCGAAATGCTGGATCAGCTGAAGGACGCGCCGAAGACGACCGGCATGTTGTGCGAGGCCTTTCCCGATATCGATCGCTGCACGGTCATGCTGCATCTGAAGGTGCTGGAGGAGGCCGACCTGATCGTTGCGCGGCGCGACGGCCGCGAGCGCTGGAACCATCTCAACGCGCTGCCGATCAAGCAGATCCACGACCGCTGGATCAGCCAGTATGCCGGCCATGCGCTCAGCATCATCGACCGGCTGAAATCCGATCTGGAGGCGTGAATGCTTGCTGCAGCCCATGGCGCGCGTCCCGTGCGCGGTGCGGCTGGACGAATTGAGCCGATTTATCTATAAGCCGGCCATTCCGACAGAGAACGCCGTGCTTCCAAGAGGTGCACCTGGGACGCTCTGAAATTTTGAATTCGGGCATTGCGGAAGACGAGGTCAGATCACTTCGCTTCGCGATGCTCTAGCCGAGAAGACGACAGGGGTGCCATGGCTGGCCATTCACAGTTCAAGAACATCATGCACCGCAAGGGCCGCCAGGATGCGGTGCGGTCGAAAATGTTTTCCAAGCTGGCGCGCGAAATCACCGTCGCCGCTAAAAGCGGGACGCCCGATCCATCGATGAACCCGCGCTTGCGGCTGGCGATCCAGAACGCCAAGGCAGTGTCGATGCCGAAGGACAACATCCAGCGCGCCGTCAACAAGGCCTCGATGGGCGATGCCGAGAATTACGAAGCCGTGCGCTATGAGGGCTATGGCCCGGGCGGCGTCGCTGTCATTGTCGAGGCGCTGACCGACAACCGCAACCGCTCGGCGTCCAATGTGCGTGCTGCCTTCACCAAGGCCGGCGGCGCGATGGGCGAAACGGGCTCGGTTTCCTTCATGTGGGACCGCGTCGGCGAGATCTATTATCCGGCATCGGCCGGCAGCGCCGACAAGGTCATGGAAGCGGCAATCGAAGCCGGCGCCGACGACGTGGAAACCGACGAGGAAGGCCACACCATCTATTGCGCCTTCGAGAATCTCGGTGAGGTGTCGAAGGCTCTGGAAACCTCGCTCGGCGAGGCAGAATCGGTGAAGCTGATCTGGCGGCCGCAGAACAACGTTCCGGTCGACGAGGAGCGGGCACAGTCGCTGATGAAACTGGTCGCCACGCTCGAGGACGACGACGACGTGCAGAGCGTCTACGCCAACTTCGAAGTCGACGACGAGACCATGGCCAAGCTCAGCGCGGCATGAGCGGAGCTCAGCCCGGCATGAGCGAGCAGATCCTCCCCGCCATCCGCATCACCTATTGCACGCAGTGCCAGTGGCTGCTGCGCGCCGGCTGGATGGCGCAGGAGCTGCTGTCGACCTTCGGCACGGACCTTGGCGAGGTGACGCTGGTGCCGGGCACCGGCGGCATCTTCACCATTTCCTGCAATGACGTGCTTGTCTGGGATCGCAAGCGCGACGGCGGTTTTCCGGACGCGGCCAAGCTGAAGCAACTGGTCCGCGATGTCATTGATCCGGACCGCGACCTCGGTCATTCCGATCGGAAGACAAAGGCGTAGAGGCCGCCGGCGCTGCCGTCACTTGCGTCGCCACGCTCCGAAGGCGGCGCCAATCGCAATACCCACGGCGACGCCCATCGGAAGGTCATCCAGAGCGGTGCCGACCGCGGCACCGACACCAACTCCGATTGCCATGCCGAAGGCCATATTCGAATATTGACCCTTCATCGGTGGCTCCATCCATCCTTTTCAACGCGCGGCGAACCAGAAGAATGCCAGCGCGGCTATGCCGCTGATGGTGCGGACATGGTTCCACATCACCCACTCGTTGAGGTAGCGCGACCACAGGCTTGCGCCATTGCTGCTGGCCGGATCGAGGGCGGCGAGCGCATCGTTGAGCGGGACGTTGAAGATCATCGTCACCACCACGATGCCGATGAGATAGAGCAGGCTGCCGGCAACCAGCCAGAGCGAGCCTGGCTGGTTCCAGCCGATCACCGCACCGATGGCGACAACGATGCAGACGAGAGCCGTGCCGAACAGTGCTGTCATGAACAGCGGCGTCACCGCTGTGACGTTGATGGAATTCATCGCGGCAATGCCGCTTGCGGCTGGCATGCGGGCGAGGCCCGGCATGACGAAGCTGGAGAAAGCAAAGAAGACGCCGCCGACGACGCCTGAGCCAAGTGCGGCAATGAAGATGAGAGTGGGAAGAAGTTTCGCGATCATGTCAGTTGCTCCAGATGCCCATTGTGCTTTCCTCCGCATAAACGTGATTAATCCTCACATTTGCAAAACGTGATAAACCCTCGTATTTTTCGAGTCAAGTGATTTTGGCGGCATTTGGAGTCAGGTATGGAAGACGCGGCAACCCCCGTTTCCGCACAGAAGCAGGCTGCTTCACCGCGTCGGGCGCCGAGCCAGCAGCGCAGCCGCGAGCGGGTCGAGCGCATGCTGGCGGCTGCCTCGGCGCTGATCGCCGAGCAAGGCAGCGATGCCATGCGCATGGGTGAGGTGGCGGAGCGCGCTGGGGTGTCGATCGGGTCGCTCTATCAGTTCTTTCCGGACAAGCGGGCGATCATCTGGGCGCTGGCCGAGCGCTACACCGCCGAAAGCCAGTCCTGCATTTCGGCAGCACTGGCTGGCATCAGCGACGCCGAAGGCCTGCAGTCCGCGTTTTCAGAGTTGGTCGACATCTATTACCGGCTGTTCCTGGCCGAGCCGGTGATCCGCGACATCTGGTCGGGCACGCAGGCTGACAAGGCGCTGCGCCAGCTCGAACTCGCCGACAGCCGTGCCAACGCCGAATTCCTCAGCGCGGTGCTGAAACGGCTGCGGCCGGCAGCCGATCCGGCGACACTGGAAACCACGGCGTTTCTGGTCTGGCAGATGGGCGAGGCCGCCATGCGGCTGGCGATCTCGGTTGAGCGGCAGGAGGGCGACAGGCTGGTCGCCGCCTACAAGCGCATGGCGTTAAGGGAATTGCTGGCCGAGTAGGAC
>NZ_RZPW01000241.1:0-8173 GCF_003998455.1 Mesorhizobium sp. M7A.F.Ca.CA.001.08.2.1
CGGTGTGGCAAATGCCTGTCGCCTTGATCTCGACCAGCACTTCGCCCTCGCGCGGGCCCTCGAGGTCGACCTCCATGATCTCCAGCGGCTTTCCGGCGGCAACAGCGACAGCGGCGCGGGTTTTCATTCTTTTTCTCTCCCAAATCTCTATTTTGCCGGGCCAGAACGCGGCGCTTATGATCAGACTATGCGGCGATCTTGCCGGGGCCAGCGGGAAACACACCCGACATGACGGTGAAGCCCTTGATGCGCTTGACACGGTCGCACCAGCGCCGAATAGCCGGATAGTCCTGGCGCGGAACCCCGCCTTCCTCCGATAGGATGATGTAAGGAAAACAGGCGATGTCGGCGACGGTCGGGTGACTGGCCGAACAGATCCAGTTGCGGCTCTGCTGTTCGCCGAACCACAGATGCTCGTCGAGGATACGGAAAAGGCGATGCGCGCCGGCACGCGCGGCGTCGATATCGAAGTCATAAAACAGCGCATCGTGCAGGCGGGCGGCCGACGCCGTCGAAGTGATACCGTCTGCAAAGGCCAGCCACTGGCTGATCTCGCCCAGCAGAGCGGGATTGTCCCGCGGATACCAGGTGCCCGACGGATCGTATTTCGAGGCGAAATAGACAAGGATCGCTTGGGCGTCGCGCAAGATCAGCCCTTCATCCTCGATGACCGGCAGCTGGCCAAGCGGATTGAGTTTCAGGAACCATTCCGACTTGTGTTCGCGGCCGGGGTAGAAGTCGACCGGCACGGTCTTGTAGTCGATGCCGAGAAAACTCATCAGCAGCCGCAGCTTGTAGCAATTGCCCGACAGTTCGTAGTCGTAAAGCGTGATCATCGGCAGCTCCTAAAGCAATTCCAGGAAACGTGTGTAACGGTTTTCCGTCCGGAATTGCGTAAAACAAACAGTTAGATGTCCAGAACCAGGCGTGCCGATTTGGCGCGCGAAACGCAGGTCATGATCTTGGTTCCGGCCTTCCTCTCGGCATCGTTGAGGTAGACGTCCTGATGGTCCGGTTCGCCCTCGATCACCGTCGCCACGCAAGTGCCGCAGGCGCCTTGCTCGCAAGACGACGGAACATCGATGCCGCTTTCGCGCATGACCTGCATGATCGTCTTGCCCGCCGGCACCTGAAGCGTGACGCAGGAGCGCGCCAGCGCGACCTCGAAGCTCGAACTGTCGTCGATCTTGTTGGTGTTCTTGAAGTACTCGAAATGGACGGCGCTATCTGGCCAGCCCTGCTCGGCCGCGATCTTGCGCGCGGCTTCCAGCATCGGTCCCGGGCCGCAGATGTAGAGATGCATGCCATTGCGATAACCGGCGAGGAGTTGTCGAAGCTCGGCGCCGGTCGCGTCGGGCGAGAGGCCGAGATGCGGCTTCAGCGCATCGCCGAGATGCTTCAGCCGATCGGCAAAGGCGAGGTGTTCCTCGCCTTGCGCGAAATAATGCAGCTCGTGCGCAAGCTCCTGGTTCTTCAGCGCCTGCGCCATGGCGAGCAGCGGCGTGATGCCGATGCCGCCGGCGACGAACAGCGTCTTGATCGCATCGCGGCGCAGCGGGAAGTTGTTGCGTGGCTCGGAAATCGCCAACACGTCGCCCTCTCGCACCGTCTCATGCATGCATTTCGAGCCACCCTTGGAGTCCCGTTCCAGCTTGACGCCGATGGTGAAGCTGTCGGTTTCACCGGGACCGTTGGTGATCGAATACTGCCTGATCTCGCCATTGGGCATGTGGACGTCGATATGGGCTCCAGGCTGGAACGTCGGCAGGATGCCCTTGATCGGACGAAGCTCGAAGCCTGCGATCCCGTCAGCGGTCTGCCATTTTCTGGCCACGCTGACACGCAGCGCAGCCTTGCGGCCATGCGTGGTCACCTCAGGCATTTCCGCGAGTTCGGCCGAGACCCGTTCGTAGACCGGCTCGAGCGGCGCCGGCGCCGGCGCGTTCGCCACGTCGCGCTCGACCTCGTCGCGCAGCTTGGAAAGCCGCTCATTGTGGTGACGCAGAATGGCAATGCGCGCGGCGCCCTCGGCCTCCTGATCGAGCACGCCGCGGATCACCGAACGGTTGGAATCGACCGGCTGCACGAAGAAAACGCCCTGCGTCTCGGCGCCGCTGGCTCGCGAGCGAAGCGCCACAGCGAAATCCTGGGCGGCTTCGACGAGAATGTCGGCGCCCTCGCCATCGATCGCTCCGTTGGGTTGAAAGCGATAGGCTCTCAGCCTCTCGACGACCTTGTCGGCCGGCGCGTTGACCGCGATGCCGCGCAAGGCGACGAGCTTGCCTTCGGCGAGGCCGGCAATCTCAGGCACCTCCCCGCGCGGCTCTTCCGAGGACCAGACCAAGCCATAACGTTCGACCGCCGGAAAAGTGCGGTTGGTGATGGTGCGGGCGGGTGCATCGGCCGGATGAGCCGGGATATAGGTGCAGCCAGCGGTGCGGTTCGAATAACGCCAGCCGTGATACTGGCATTTCAGTTCGCGCCCGTCATTGATGCCGATCGACAGCCTGACGCCGCGATGCAGGCAGCGGTTCTCCCAGATGTTGACGTAACCGTCATCGGCCCGCCACACGGCGAATTCCCGGCCCAGCAACTGGCCGTGGAAAACGTGGCGAAACGGCAAATCATGGGCAGCGGCGATCGGATGCCACCGGCTTCTGGCTTCTTCCAACATCAATCGTCTCCAAAATGTCTGTCAGGCTGCAGCCGGGATGACCCCGTAGGTCACGCCCTTCTGGCTGAGCCAGCGCCGGTAGGCGATGGCCGACTTGTCAGCGCGGATCGGCGTCTCGGCGCGCGGATCGAGCGGCAGGCGCTTCGGCACCTGGTTTTCCAGGATCGGCTTGTCCTGGCCGAAGATCGTCTGCTGGAAACGCTTGATCACCTTGTCTTCATTGTCTTCGTCGAGCACGCAAAGCAGCATGTGGGCGCGCACATGCTCCTGGTCGACCGGCTGCAGGAAGACGGCGATGACATCGCGCCGGGTCTCGTCGACCGGGCTCGATTTATAGAGCACCGAGCAATAGGGATGCGGCACGCGATAGACGTAGTCGACGTCGGCGCCGCCATCGGACGCCGTCGACGCCATCGGCTGGAAGAAGCGGCAGCGCGTGGCCAGGATCTCGTCGCGATCGACGGAGATCTCGACGTCGTATTCCTTGACTTCGGTATGCGGCTCGACGCCGAGTATGTCGGTATGCACATAGGGGAAGTGGCCCATGTCGAGAAAGTTCTCGATGGCGCGCGGCGCCGAGACGTTGACGCCGAACGTTGCCGCATTGAGCTTGCGGCGGTCCGGCTCTTGATATTCGGGGATCGGGAACAGCTCGGCCGGCGGCGACCCGAGCGAAGTCCAGACATAGCCATAGGCGCTTATTGCAGGCAGCCTGTCGGCGGGTGGAATATGGTCAGCCCTTTGCACATCGGGACGCGAGCGCCAGACGACGGGCTCGCCATCCGCGTCCACCGCAAAGCTGAGGCGCTCCTCGAGCAGAACGGTCTCCTGGACGGCGCCGGGAGCAGCTTCCGCGATGGCGCCCACGGGATGCCAGAGATTGAGGATCACGGGATCAGCGCATTTCGTCATCATGTTATCCCTTCAAATACCCTCGGACCTCATCAGATCTGTGCCGGTATCGCACCATAGGTGACCGCCCTGTCACGCAGCCAGCGCCGATAGGAAACCGAGACGGCATCGGCGCGGATCGGCGTCTCGGCGCGCGGATCGAGCGGCAGGCGCTTGGGGACCTGGTTTTCCAGGATCGGCTTGTCCTGCGCGAAGATCAATTGCATGAAACTGCGCACCGTCGCCGCGTCCATGCCCTCCTTGAGGTAGCAGAGATAGGGATGCGCGACGCAGTTCTCCTCGTCGACCGGCTGCACGAACAGCGTGATGACATCCAGCCTCCCCTTCTGGATCGGATTGCTCTTGTAGAGCGCCACCGTATAGGGCCGGATCACCTTGTAGATGTACTCGACGACGAACCCTTCCTTCGCGGTCGGCGACGCGATGGGCTGGTAGAATTTGCATTCGGTCGCCAGCACCTCGTCCTGGGGCGTGATTTCCACCTTGTAAGGCACGACCTCGGTATGCGGCTCCTCGCCGAGCCAGCCTGTGTGGATGAAGGGGAAATGCCCCATGTCGAGAAAATTCTCGACGGCGCGAAGGCCCGACACCTTGACCGCGATCGAGCCGCCGCTGACCAGATGTCGATCCGCCTCGTTGGCCTCGGGGATGTAGATGATGTCGCGCCAGGGTTTGTCCAGACAGGTCCAGACGAAGCCATAGCGCTCGGCGCTCTTCAACACGTCGCCGGTATCGTTGCGAACGACTTCGATCTTGTTTGAATGTTTTCGAACGACGAGGTCGACCCCAAGCAGGCGGGTCGAAAAGGGCACATCCTGGCTGAGCGATTCCTGGTCAGCGACGATATGCCAGTCGTTCAGAAGCTCGCGGTCGACGCAACGGGTTGCCATCGGCATCCCTCCCAACTCGGCTAGCCCTTCACCACGAACCTAGCCTGACGTTTCGCAATGACGAAATCACAAGATTGGATACCAATCAATGATTTTTTGTCAGCCAAAATCATTTTTTGTGTTGACAGACTATGATGATTGAATTCCGATATGGAAAACCTGAACCTGGGATATGGCACATCCCGAAGCGTCATGTCTTCATCATGGAAAGCCTGCTGATCATGTCGTCGCAAAGGCGGAGAACCGTGCCTTGAGCAGCCGCTCCCAGACGATCGCGGACACGCTGACCCGCGCCATCATCGACCATCGGCTGGTGCCCGGCTGCAAGCTCGGCGAGCGCGAGCTTGCCGAGATATTCGATGTCAGCCGCATCGTGGTGCGTCAGGCCCTGATACGGCTCGCCGATGACGGGCTGGCGCAGATCGAGCGCAACCGCGGCGCCTTCGTCGCCAGGCCAAGCATGCAGGAGGCAATGGAGATTTACGACGCGCTGACCCTTGTCGAACAGGGGGTGGCGGCCCAGCTCAGCGATCGCCTTGGCCCCGCCGGATGGGCCGAGCTGCGCCAGCATGTCGAACGCCAGCGCCAGGCAGTCGCCGCCGGCAACGATGCGCTGGCCGACGTGCTCGGCCAGGAATTCCACACGGTGTTCGTGCGCCTTAGCCGCAACAAGGTGATGCAGGAAATCCATGCCCAGCTGGTGCGCCGCACGACGCTGCTGCGCTCGCTCATTTCAGCCGATTTCGACTATTGCAATCTGCTCGACGATCATTCGAGGGTCGTCGACCTTCTGGAAAAGGGCCGCCTGAAACAGGCCATGGACCTGATCGACACGCATCACCGCACCGTGGTGCGCGGCTATATCATGGATCGCGACGTGTTTCCGGAGATGACGCCTGCCGAAGCGCTCGCACCCTATCTCGACGGCAAGGCCGACGGAGCGACGATATCGGCTGGATTGAGGCAGGCAAAACCATCCGGGAATGGCGACGGCGCGGTGCACGCGCACGTCCATCTCCCTAACAAAGACCGGGCATCGACAAGCCGGGCATCAACCAAAAAAACCAACAGAGGGTTACCGACATGAACGACCTGACAAGACGCGGATTCCTGAAATACAGCGGTGCGCTGGGTGCTGCGCTCGGTGCTGGAGGGCTGAGCACGGTCGCCAAGGCTCAAGAGGTGCTCAAGATCGGCGTCGTCTACGTCTCGCCGATCGCCGAAATCGGCTGGACCAAGCAGCACAGCCTTGGCGTCGAGGCGATCAAAGCCGCGTTCGGCGACAAGGCCGAACTCACCGTCATCGACAACATCTTCATGCCGCAGGATGCGGAGCGCATTTTCCGCGAGCTGGCCAGCGCCGGCAACAAACTGATCTTCGGCACCAGCTTTTCGCACGGAACGCCCATGCAGAAAGTGGCGCCGCGCTTCCCCAAGGTGGCTTTCGAACATTGCTCCGGCATCGTACACCTTGCCAATCTGGGTACCTTTGAAGCCAAATATTACGAGGGCACTTTCGTCGCCGGCGCGGCCGGCGGCTACATGTCGAAATCGGGCAAGATTGGTTTCATCGGCGGCTTTCCGATTCCGGATATCGTCGGCCCGGCCAACGCGCTGCTGCTCGGTGCGCAAAGCGTCAATCCGAACGCCACGTGCAACGCTATCTTCCTCAATTCCTGGTTCGATCCGGGCAAAGAGAAGGAGGCCGCCAAGACGCTGCTTTCGCAAGGCTGCGATGTCATCTGCTCGATGACCGACACGGCGACGGGCGTCCAGGTCGCGGGTGAAGGCGGCGCCTGGTCGATCGGCTACGCCAGCGACATGGCCAAGTTCGCTTCGGGCAAACAGCTGACGTCCTTTGTCCTCGACTGGACCAGCGACTATGTCGGCGCCGCCAAGGCCGTCGCCGCCGGCACCTGGAAGCCGGAAGTGCGCTGGGATGGACTGGCAGCGGGCGTCGTGAAGATGGCGCCCTACAATGACGGCATACCGGCCGACACCAAGGCCAAGCTGAAGCAGCTCGAGGCCGACATCGGCAGCGGCAAGGTGCACCCCTATGGCGGCGAGTTGAAGGACCAGGCCGGCAACCTCAAGGTCGCTGCAGGCTCCGTCCTGGCCGATGACGATGTTCGCGGCATGAACTGGTTCGTCAAAGGCATGATCGGCAAGCTGAGCTGAACGCCATCAAAGAACCAGGGAGGCGCCGAGACCGACCTTCGGCGTCTCCCTGCCTGGTTCCCGTCCAACCTCGCTTCACGCCACGGCAGGACCCGCCATGCATCCGCGTCTAGAACTGCGCAACATCTGCAAGCGCTATCCCGGCGTCGTCGCCAATGACGACGTCTCGCTGTCTATCCAGCCCGGCGAAATCCACGCCGTGCTGGGCGAAAACGGCGCCGGCAAATCGACCCTGATGAAGATCATCTATGGCGCGGCGCAGGCCGATTCCGGCGAGATCTTCTGCGACGGCAATCCGATCGCGGCGCACAACCCGGCGACGTCGCGCGCGCTCGGCATCGAGATGGTCTACCAGCACTTCGCGCTGTTCGAATCCGTTTCAGTGGTCGAGAACATTGCGCTCTCGGCAAGCAGCGCCTTCGATCTGCCCTCGCTTGCCGCCAAGATCCGCGAGCTTTCGCTTCGCTACGGTATGCCGATCGATCCGCATCGCCAGGTGCATGACCTCTCTGTCGGCGAGCGGCAGCGCGTCGAGATCGTGCGCTGCCTGCTGCAGGCGCCCAAGCTTCTTATCCTCGACGAGCCGACTTCCGTGCTGACGCCACAGGCGGTGGTCAAGCTGTTCGAGACGCTTCGACAACTCGCCGCTGAAGGCTGCAGCATCGTCTACATCAGCCACAAGCTCGACGAGGTGCAGGAGCTCTGTGACACCGCAACCGTGCTGCGCAACGGCAAGGTCACCGGCACCGCTCGGCCGAAAGAGACGACCTCGCTCGAGCTCGCCCGCATGATGGTCGGCTCGAAGCTGCCGGAAATGCATGTCAGCCCGCCGACCCCGAGCGAGAAGCCAGTGCTCGAGGTCAACAACCTTTCGGTCAAGGCAAGAGACCATTTCGGCGTGGATCTGAAGGACGTCTCCTTCAACGTTCATGGCGGGGAAATCGTCGGCCTGGCGGGAGTGTCCGGAAACGGCCAGGCGGAGCTTATCGCCTTGCTCAGCGGCGAACGCACGCATCACAACAACGACGCGATCAGGATTTGCGGTACCGCTGCCGCTCGCCTTCGTGCCGACGAGCGCCGCAAGCTCGGTCTCGCCTTCGTTCCCGAGGAACGGCTGGGCCGTGGCGCGGTACCGTCGCATACGCTGTGGGAGAACGCGGTTCTGACCGCCCATCGCTTCGGCACCGTCCGCAACGGCCTGGTCGACCGGCGCAAAGCCAGCGCCTTCGCAGCTGGCATCATCGACAGGTTCAAGGTCAAGGCCAACGGTCCGGCTTCGACGGCACAGAGCCTGTCGGGTGGCAATCTGCAGAAATTCATCGTCGGCCGTGAGATCGCGCTCGAGCCGAAGCTTCTGCTTGTCTCCCAGCCGACCTGGGGCGTCGATGTCGGCGCCAGCGTCTTCATCCGCCAGACCATCGTCGACCTCAGCCGCGCCGGCGCGGCGGTGCTCGTCGTCTCCGAAGAACTCGACGAGCTGTTCGAGATTTGTGACCGGCTTCTGGTGATCTGCCAGGGG